>CACYDA010000210.1 GCA_902773095.1 uncultured Lachnospiraceae bacterium
ATTTAAGCTGTTTTCTAGACTGAATGGACGAGAAAATACTAGATTGACGGTAACTTAAGTCCGTGAAGGTGGTAGAACAGTTGGTTCTGGTAAGGTTGCTACAATTATCGAGTAATTGGTAGCCCGGTATCAATACGAATTGAAACTTTATAGCCGTAATCCCTTATGATTTGAGGGGTTGCGGCTTAATTTATTTGATATTCCTGCAATGCTATAACAGTATGAAATGTATGGTCTTCATCCCTGTAATACATTGTCATTGTTCCGGAATATTTTTTTACAACGTTTTCGATACTTTTAACTCCGAATCCATGGATAAAAGGATTACTTTTTCCGGTCAGCAACTTTCCTGTTTTAGCAGAAAATGGTGATGAAATGCACGAGTTTACAACTGTTATCTATGCAATAGGAGTATTTTCATTATTGGATATTGTTAATTGAATAAAGGGATTATTGACTTTACAAGCCGCTTCAATAGAATTATCTAAAAGATTACAAAAGAGGGAAGTGATACTTTCCTCTGACATAAAATCGATACTCAGATTCTTTCTGCAATTGCAGTTGAAGTTCGTAGAAGCTTTGTTGTTTGTTTTTTGAATATTTATAAAATCGAGTGTAGTTAATACGCCCCATGTTTCAAGTTAAGTATAGGGAGTAAATTCCAAAAGCAATGAAAAGTATTAAATATGATTGTAAAATGGATTACTTGTCGCCTTTGGGGGCATAGTGTTGAAAACGGTATTTAATACAGTATCAAAATATGTTAGTATAGTTATATGAGAAGGTAGAGTTTTTAGTGTATATAATTAAAAGTCAAGTTGGAAATGACAGTCTTATTTTGAAATATTATACAATGGATGATATTGACTCAGAAACGATGAAGCATTATCGCCAAATGTTCCAGACAAGAAACCCGGAGCATATATGGAATGCTTATGACGACAAAGAATTCTTGGAAGTATTGGACGGATATAGAAAAGATAGAAGAAACGGTGTTGAAGGACTCACGCTAGCCGGCTTGATGATGTTTGGAAAGGGACTAGCTGTAAGGGACGAATTTGATAATATCTTTATGGATTATCGTGATGAAACGGAAGTTACGCCGGATATCAGATGGAACGATCGAATTACTTATGATGGAACATGGGAAAATAATCTCTTTAATTTCTTTACAAAAGTGTCACCAAAATTGACGGCGGATTTAAAGAAGGCGTTTGTACTTGTAAAAGATTATAGAGTGGATGATTCACCGGTGCATAAGGCGATTAGAGAGGCGTTTGTTAATCTGATTATACATGCGGATTATTTGGTTGATGCAGGAACACTGAAAATCATTAAAACGTCGAATGGCTTTTCCTTCACAAATCCGGGAACATTGAAACTTCCAAAAGAAGAGATTTATCGTGGTGGAAATTCCAAACCGAGAAATCCAAGAATGCAGACTATGCTTAGGATGGTTGGATTTGGAGATAATGCCGGTTCTGGTTTTCCGACAATTTTAGATGTGTGGGAAAAGGCAGGATGGAAACAGCCAGAGTTGGTGGAAGATACATTATTGGATCAGGTAACTTTAGAATTGAATATTATTTCGGATATGAAGGAAGATGAAAACTTCGTTCAAAAAAAATGACCGAAGTTTGACCGAAGTTTTGACCGGAGCAAATTTCAAGAAAGTAATGCCTTTAGTGGAATATATAGAAAAAAACGGAAAGATTACACTACATGAGGCAGAAGAAATTATTGGGAAGTCAACATCTGCAACATACAGATATCTTGCATTGCTTGTGGATGCAGGTGTATTGGAGAGGACAGGAAATACCAGTAATTTGATTTATACAAGGATTCTTTAAATGATTAGTACATGAAAAAGTGCTATGGATAAAATATTATAAAGAAGTATAATCGTATTGCTAAACGCATAATAACTTTTGTTTTTACTGATAAAGGGAATTAACAAGAAAAGGATTTAGATATAAGAGTTTTAAGAGTGTATTCCAGAGAATCTGATGAAACTGGATATGATATTATCGAAAAAGAAAATATCAGTTACGAACAATTGAGATTTGTGCAAGAAAAGCTTGAAAGATTTGTTTTGCTTCAGAGTAAAAATGAGGAAATTTTAGATAATAATTTAGAGTCCATAGTAAAATATTTCCAGGATGTTGAAAGAGATAATAAGAAAAGAAACCCTAAGGGAGTCAAAATTCCAAAATTGAAGAAGGTTTCAAAATCTGATACCTATAGAATTACAAAATTAGGAAGAGATTATTTAGAGTTGATATCTAATAATAAAGAGAAACAGGAAGATTGATGAAAGTAGATGTTTTGTATGGGAGAGAGAATTATGGATAAGTATTTAGAGGTTTTCTGTAAGCAGAATCCAAAGACACCACTAGAATGTGACAATGAAAAATGCAAGTTTTTTGAAAGGGATTTTTTTATATTTGTATTTACAAAAATTCCACCCTATTCCATAATATCCTCAGGTGAACAATCAAACAAAAGAAATATATAAAGTGAAAATGTAAATGTATATTCAGTATTGATATGATATAATATGATGCAGGTCATAAATGATATCACGGATTGTTCCGTGCTTCGCACTCCCACAATACTGCCCGCCATTCGCAATTTCATGGAGCCTTGCTCCACTACTTGCTCATGTCGGGGTGGGTCAACAAGCCATTGTCCCGCTTGTAAGCACGCTTCCCGTGGAACAAGGCTTATGACCCTGATATCATAATATTTATTAGAGTAAATTTTTAGATATGTTAGTGAAGAAAGTGGCGGATTTTAACATGACATTGACAGAACTTTGTGACAAAATTAATCTACAGACAGATATCAAAAATCGTGCGATTCATTTTGCATCCGGTTTTCATTTTGAAACAATTGATAAACAATTAAAGGATTTTCTTATATATGAAAAAATGAATGATGCAAGAGCAGAATTGCAAACCATTCTCGGCAATGACGAGGATAACATTAAAATTCTTACTTGTATGTTAAAAGCGTCTGTCGATGCCTATGAGATTTATAAAGAAAAAGGCATATACGATAAAATCTATTTCGATACAATGAAATCACATAGAATGCTCATAGATGAAAGAAGGAGAATTTTTTAATGGATATAACACATTATTATATTGAACAGGGAAAGGGGGAGCCATTCATTCTTCTTCATGGAAATGGAGAAGACAGCAGTTATTTTTCAAATCAAATGAATGCGTTTTCTTCTATGTATCATGTATTTGCTATAGATACGCGGGGGCATGGTAAAACGAATCGGGGAAATGAACCATTCACAATCAGGCAATTTGCAGATGATTTATTGGAATTTATGGATAGTCATAACATCAATCGGGCAAATATATTAGGATTTTCCGATGGAGCCAATATTGCGATGATTTTTGCAATGAAATACCCGGACAGAGTAAACAAATTGATTGTAAATGGTGGAAACCTGAATCCCAAAGGTATCAAACGAATGGTTCAGATCCCGATAGAAATTGGCTGCAAAATTGCAAGTGCGTGTTCGGGGAAAAGCCAACAGGCAAAACAAAATGCCGAGCTGTTAGGGTTAATGGTCAATGATCCTGATATAGCAGTTGAAGATTTGGTAAAAATACAAGCTGCTACGCTTGTGATTGCCGGAACGAAAGATATGGTCAAAGAGGACCACACTCGTCTTATTGCAAAAAATATACCTAATGCGAAGTTACAATTCATTAAGGGAAATCATTTTGTTGCGAATCAAAACCCGGTTGAATTTAATCATGCAATATTGGATTTTTTGAAACAGTAGATTCTGGCAGCATGCCTGAACTAGAGATTCGCAATTACTTAGTCAAAACTTTATAAGAAAGGAGAGGCCCAACCTGTGGAGGCTTTTTTTAAAGATAGTAGTTGTTAGAATAATATGAAAAAGACATAATAATAGAGGCTGTCACGCTAAAAATTAGTGTGTAGCCTCTATTTTCAATTATTTTGATAATACTACCGTTCAGATAAGAAAATATGCAGAAACTCTTTAAAAACAGGTTCCCAGGCGGATTCATTATGCGCCTGTTCTTTTTTGATCATTTTTTTAAGCAGGTGTGGAGGATAACAGTCTTTTAATATGTCATAGGTCCATTCTGTACTTTCACAAATATGATGTTCGAGCTCGTCTGCGGCACCGGAGTAGAGGTAGAGATAAGGCATTTCGTTTTGCATTTTAGAATGAATCCAGTCAGCCATTGATTTTTTCTCATAAAGCATAAAGCATGGGGAAAATACACCGGCGGCACAATACTTGTCGGGGCAACGAAGGGCGGTGTAAAATGAGAACAGTCCGCCGGATGAACTTCCGCAAAAAGCAGTGTTCCCCCTTCCGGTTTTTACAGGAAACTGTGATTCAATGGCGGGCATAACAGTGTGGATGATAAAGTCGTTAAAAATCTCTCCTTCAGGTGCCAGTGAGCGTTTTATTTCCTCAGGTACACTATCCGGAAAATAAAAAGTACCGATTTCCTTTGGAGTCAGCTCATTTGCACGCTGCAATGGTCCAAGATCATTATGAATACCGACAATGATTGCAGATTTACCACTATTCTTCTGTTCATCGTGAATCGCATCTATAACGTGCCAGCTGCCAAACGTGGCAGTTTCCTCGTCAAAAATACTTTGTCCATCTGTCATATAAATGACAGGAAAGGTTTCGCCGTCCTCATGAGAAGGGATATAGACACGGATTGTTCTGTTGCCAATGTTTGGATAAGGTAAAGATAAATTGATGATTTTTTCACTGTTCATTTGCGTTCCTCCTCCATATTGATAAAGTAGTATATGTTTTAAGAATATTGTATCAAAGGAAAAACCGTTTGTCTATCACAGTTATAGTTTTCATCAATAGCGGGTTATATTTTTTAAGATTAGACAAATGATAAAGAAAGCATTATATTATACGAGTAAACTCTAGTAAACATATGGGAATGTGAGAATTAATGATTGATAAATTGATGATTCGATGAATCGTAATTGCAATTGTAGTTGTAATCGAATCGAAATCATATGTGAAATGATTAAAACAAGAATGGAGATGAGAGGTTGAATCAGAATCATAAAGAATTTGAAAATAAAAGTGTTGTAGTGACGGGTGCTGCTGCAGGAATGGGATCCAAGATTACAGAAAGGTTTCTGGAGCAGGGAGCAATTGTCGTAGCTGTAGATCTGAATGAAAATGCATTAATAGATTTAAAAGAAGGGATAAAACAAAAGTATGGAAATGAAGCAGCAAAACGGCTCATTTGCTACCATGGGGATGTGTCTAAGCAGAATGTCAATGAAACGATGATTGACAAAGCCATTGCTCAGACGGGAACCATTGACATACTTGTCAATAATGCAGGGATTGCAGGCCACAGTGAAACGATTATAGATACCACAAATGATGATTGGGACAGAATCATAGATGTCAATTTGAAAGGACCAATGTTTGCGATTCGCGCAGCAGTCGCCAAAATGATTTCACAGCCACAAGTTGGAAACATTGTCACAATTGCATCCGTGGCCGGAATAAAAGGATGCAGGTCAAGTGTAGCTTATGGAGTGGCAAAACATGGACTTGTCGGTCTATGTGAACATACTGCATATGCTTATATGCATATTTGAAAGATGAAAATGCCAAAACGGCAGCATGGGAAATTGTCAGCTATTACAAAGAACATGCCATCAGGACATCGCAAGGGATTTATTGGTCGGATAATTCTGTAATGTATTTTGATGGTGGCATCACACTCTTTTTGATTGACAGTTTTTTAACCTATCCCGGGAGAGGAGAGGAAGTGTATCCACTGATTACAGATTCCTGTGATTACATTTTGGCAAATGCAATCCCTCATGGCGATGGAGGTCTGGAATTTGATCACCTACAGGTAGATTTCAAACATAAAGAACCCAACTTTGAATTTGGAACTGCCGGAATTGGTTATCTGTTTGTCAAGGCGTATGAAATAACGAATGACAAGCGTTACGTTCAGGCAGCACAATCAGCGGCCGTATATTTGAAAAATATTGCTGTAAAGCAAAAAAAGGATATTTGATACCATATAAATTAGGCATACATGATAATTTGTTTTATCTGGGAAATTGTCATGGACCGGTTGGAACCGCAAAGTTGTTTTATGAATTGTATAAGGCAACAAATGAGGAGCAGTATTTGCAGGAAGTATTCGCACTGATTGAAGGGGCAAGAGTATTAGGGGCACCTTTTGTACAGTCAGCAGGGTTTTGGAATACAATTGGTCTGTGCTGTGGACCGGCAGGATATTTTACAGGTGCGGCAGGAATCGCAGTGGCACTGCTGCAGATTTATTGTATGTGTACAGAAAACAAGGGTGGCCTGCATTTGATTGACGATCCATACGAGGGATAAAATGAGAACGAGTGATTCCATCATATGAAAATCAGTTTTCACTATTGTAAAAAAATATGTAAAATTTGTCGAAATTACAGTAAAAAATAAGTAAAAATTAATAAAAATAAATAACTTGGAAGGAACATATAGTCCCTTCCTTTTTTTTATGATACAATTAGCTTTAGTCACCATGACAAGTACATGGACTGACTTAGGATCTTTTGAGTACGATCAAAAATGATTAAAAGAAGAGAATCAAACAGGCGGGAGGCGAAAATGTATTATCTTATAAAAGATACATTGGTTGAATGTGATATAGAGCAATGTCATCAAGGAGAGTATCAATATGTGGCACTGCTGACTTCTAAAGAATGGCAGGATACAAAGGATAGTTTTGAGATGGGAATCGATTTGGAACCGGAAACTTTGGAAATCCACAATACAAAGGCAGAAGTGAATTATGATTCTTTGACAGGGACTTTTTCTATTCCTGATAGAAAAAATATCACGGAAGACGATTTTCAGTTTGCATTTGCACTTGATGAGAAAGGTATCGTATTTATAGATGACAGTAATACAGCAAGAGACATCATTGAGAGAGTGAAAAGTACCAGAAAGTGGAGGATGCCGAGTCTTGAAAGATTCCTATATGATTTTCTGGAACAGATTGTCTATGGAGATTTAACCATTTTAGAAAAATACGAAAGAGAACTGGACAAAATAGAAGATGAAATCTTGAGTGGAAATGAAGAGGCAGATCTTGGCAGAGTGTATGATATCCGAAATGATCTGCGAGATTTAAAGACACATTATGACCAGTTAATGGATTTGGCACAGGAATTAGAGGAAAATGAAAATAACTTTTTTAAAACGGAAAATGTAAGATATTTCCACCTTTTCTCTAACAGGGTATCAAGACTTTATGATGTGGTGACGGCACTCAGAGATTATTCTGTACAGCTTAGGGATTTATATCAGTCACAACTTGATGTAAAGCAGAACAGGATCATGACAGTGCTTACAGTAGTTACAACTATTTTTATGCCACTTACGTTGATAGCAGGTTGGTATGGAATGAACTTCAAATATATGCCGGAACTGGAAACCAATATGGGATATCCTGTTGTGATCGCAGTCAGCTTAAGCATTGTGATCGTCAGTCTTATTTACTTTAAGAAGAAGAAATGGCTGTAAGTAAAATGATTCATGAGGGATAAAAACGATATGGTAAAGAACATAAGATGGCGATCACAAATCTGCAGGTGGAAGGTACGAATGATTCGGAAGGTTCTGTATATTCTGCTAAGATTTTTCTTCATCCGCGTTCAGGAGCCAAAGTGGACAAAGATAAATTGATTGAATCCGTCAGAAAAACAAAGGGAGTTAAAGAGAGCAGTATCGAGGCAAGAGTGTATTTGGAAGAATTAAAAGATTTGAATTTGAAGTAAGATTTTTTGAAAGAGAAGAAGCATTCAACGTTTATCATCCTGTTGAATGCAATGGCATAGATTGGTACAGAAAAAGATAAGAAAATATCATTAAGTTGAGTTTGTATAAGTGAATGTGAAAACTTGTGCAGGCTCGTTTTTTTTCTTAGATTCTTCATGTGAATAATTGCAGTGCGCCTGCAAATAATAAAGAAAGAAACGAGGCAAAAACCTCGGGAATTATCTGATATTTTAGGAGTTATTTTTTTATACTATTTCACATACATAAGAGTACGTGTAAGGAACAGGTGAAATAGTTTTGATGGAAAACAATGAAAAAAACAAAATTGCCAATAATTTCATATTTTTAAATGGTCAGAATGATATACAGGTAAAATCACAGATTGGTGGCCGGATTGATGAGTATATCAAAAAACTGAGTGATCTGCAGATTGCGGAATTAAAGGAAAGTGTAGCTGCGTTAAAAGATACGACATTTGAGAATCTGATTCGGGGAAAGACATATCCTAAAATGTCTGTTTTGGTGTTGTTGGCAAATTTAAGCGGCAGACCGATGTGTTCTTTTATCAATGATGATTATACAGACAGGGAAATTGATGAAAAATATCATGCGCTAATGGAAGGAATCGATGAGGAACAGCAGGGGAGAATCCTATTGAGATGCTGGTGTGAAAAGAATGATGTCCTTTTTATGTATGAGAGAGATAACATTGATATGATTTTTGATGAAAACAGAAAGACGAGTAGTTCAGTAGTTGGATTTATGTTGAAGTTATTCCGGGAAAGCAACAAGATTACTAAAAGGCGTATGGCAAAAATTCTTGGCAATGAAGTGCATTCTGTTGGGAATGCAGAACGTGGAAACAATATGTATTCTTTTGTCAACACATTCAATTCAGCAATCTATTTTGATATCCCGATCGATTGTTTTTATATTGGACAATTGGAAAGGAAAGATTTTATTTACAAAAGTATCATTTATAAGATGATACAGGACGTATCCGAGCGAGAAGAAATATTTCTTTATGAATATATGAAGTTATATAAAGAAAACAGAGTTTAAAATGGATTACGGATAAAAATGCAAAATATTTGCAAAT
>CACYDA010000211.1 GCA_902773095.1 uncultured Lachnospiraceae bacterium
AATAATAACACTAATATTACTAACACTAATAATACTAATAATACTAACATTACTAATACCTAAAATACGGAGGGATACTATGCTTTCAACAAGAGAAATGCAGGATGAAATACTGCGATTAAAAAAAGAGAACGATATTTGCATTCTGGCACACGCTTACCAGAGTCATGACATTTTGGAGATTGCAGACTATACGGGTGATTCTTATGGTCTGAGTCTCGAAGCCGCCAAGGCCACCCAGAAAACTGTACTGATGTGCGGTGTACGTTTTATGGCGGAAACTGTGAAAATTCTATCACCTGACAAAAAAGTACTTCTTTCAAACAGTGATGCCGGATGTCCAATGGCAGAACAACTTGATGTAGTGCTTCTTTCTGCTCTCAAGGCCCAGAATCCCGACTACACAGTTGTTGCCTACATCAATACTACATCTGAACTCAAGACTATTTGCGATGTGTGTGTCACTTCTTCCTCTGCCGTGAAAATTGTGAAAAACATTGACAACGATAAGATTCTCTTTATCCCTGACTGCAATTTAGGTGCATGGGTAAAAGAACAGATTCCTGAGAAACAATTTAAATTTGTAAATGGCGGATGTCCTACACATCTTCGCATGACAGTAAGAGATGTGCAAAAAGCAAGGCAAGAACATCCAAATGCAAAATTACTCGTACATCCTGAATGTCTTTCTGATGTCACCAAAGAAGCTGACTATATCGGAAGTACTACCGGTATCATGGATTATGCACGCAAAAGCACTGATACAGAATTCATTATCGGAACAGAAAACAGCATCTTACAGCACCTTCAGTTTGAATGTCCTGACAAGAAGTTTTATCCACTTTCGAAAGATTGTGTCTGTCATAATATGAAATTGACAACTCTTGTTGACGTATATAATTGTGTAAAGGGAATCGGCGGTGAAGAAATCATTCTTGATGATGAAGTTCGTGAAAAAGCATTGAAATGCATTAATACAATGCTTACATTAGGGTAAGAAACAAATAAAGCCGGTACATAAGCAATCTTCCATCTTACTTATGTATCGGTCTTTTTTCTCATCACTCATGATTGATCAGATGCCAAAATCATTGTCCGGTACTAAACGAAAATCGTCTATCATATTCTTAAGTCAACATGATGATTCAATCGCCAAAATCATTGTCCGGTACCAAACGAAAATCATCTATCACATTCTTAAGTCAAAATAATGAATCAATCGCTGAAATCATTGTCAAGTACTGCGCTAAAGGTATATTCCGGATAATCTTGTTTCATTTTGTCAAGAATCGCATCTCTCATCTCTATTTTTTGTTCAGAATCAAAATCGATAATCAGGTCAAACGATACTTTCATCTTGTCACTGTCGGCATAAAATCCATGCATTTGCAAAATTTGCGGATACTCACTGATATATCCCATTAATTTCTGCTTCATCTCAGAAAACAATCCATTCTCCGTATTTGAGGCATAAATTCCAACAGTCAGGATAATTCCATAGTTGATATATACCCCCTCTGAGATACTTCTCGAAAGCGCATGGATTTCTTTGGCAGTCATTTCATCAGGAAGTTCTATATGCACAGAACCAATAATTTTCTCTGGTCCATATCTGTGAAGAATCAAGTCGTAGGTGCCCAGGACATCAGGATATTCACTGATAAATTCTTTTAGCTTCACTGACAATTCACTATCCACACGTGAACCGATAATATTTCCCAGACTGTCCGTCATAATTTCCAATCCTGCTTTTAAAATGATAACAGAAATCACCACTCCAAGATACCCCTCAATACTTACTCCAAAACCAATACTTACACCTGCCGCAATTAATGTTGAAAGGGAAATCACTGAATCAAACATTGCATCGGTTCCTGAAGCAACAAGTGCTTCGGAATGATACTTATTCCCAGCGCTCTTGACATATCTGCCAAGGAAATATTTCACAAATACAGCTACCCCGATAATGAGCAAGGATACACCACTGTAATCTGCCGCTTTTGTATGTACGATTTTATCTACGGATTCTTTGCAGGATGTGAATCCGGCAAGCATTACAATTGCTGCGATCACAATGGAACTGATGTACTCAATCCTTCCATATCCATAAGGATGCTTTTTGTCAGGCTGTTTACCTGCAAGTTTGGTTCCAATAATTGTAACCACTGATGAAAATGCATCACTTAAATTGTTGACCGCATCCATTATAATGGCAACTGAGCCTGTAATCACACCTATAACAGCTTTGAATCCTACAAGGATAAGATTCACGATAATACCAATAATACTGATTCTTACGATATTTTTACTTCGATCCATATTCTGTTCATGCCACCTCTCTATTACCAATTTTCAAAAAAAAACTTTCAGGATCGTCACTGCATTATCTTATAACCATCCCAAAAGTTTTTTGTTCTATTATATATTGCCAAATACTATGTCTGTTCTGTCTTTTATATATTGCCAAATACTATGTCTGTTCTGTCTTTTATATATTGCTAAATACTATGTCTGTTCTGTTTTTCAGTATTTCTTTCAGCACATCACAACTCTTTATCGTTTTAATAGTTCTCTTCACGAATTTCAAAATAGCTCTGTGGATGAGCACATACAGGACATACTTCAGGTGCGCTTGTTCCAACTACAACATGTCCACAGTTTCTGCACTCCCAAACTTTTACTTCACTCTTTTCAAATACTTTTGCAGTTTCAATATTGTTAATAAGCGCACGATAACGCTCTTCATGCTGCTTTTCAATTGCAGCTACGGCACGGAATTTTGCGGCAAGTTCAGGAAATCCTTCTTTATCCGCTGTTGCAGCGAAATCTTCATACATATCTGTCCATTCATGGTTTTCACCAGTGGCTGCTGCAGTTAAATTCTCAACGGTATTACCAATTCCCTTTAACTCTTTGAACCACATCTTTGCATGCTCTTTTTCATTGTCAGCAGTCTTTAAAAAGATCGACGCAATCTGCTCATATCCTTCTTTTTTTGCAACGGATGCAAAATAAGTATATTTATTTCTGGCCTGAGATTCGCCGGCAAAAGCTGCTTCAAGATTCTTCTCAGTCTGTGTTCCTGCATAAGGATTTTTCTTTTCTTCAACCTCTACGACTTCTTCTAACTTATCACCTGTCGCTTTACATTTTGGACAAACTGCCTCAGCGCCATCCTCCACCTCAAAAATTTCTCCACAAATAGTACATTTGTACTTCTTCATAAATACGTATCCTCCTTCAATAAATTCTTAGGTTCTATTGTAACAAATTCCACATAGTTAGTCAATCTTAACTCTTTCCAATGCCAACGATTTGACATCTCATTTTCTAGTGAAATCTGGTTTCTTCTCTCTCTAGAGATAGATGTTTTGCAACTCTAGCAATCTTACTCAGAACTGTCGGTTTCTTCTCCCTCTTGGGATAGATACGTATCAGTCTCCATCATTTTTAAATGCATTGGTTCAAATCCGGACAGAATCAACTCAACAGCTTTCTTCTTTTCTGTTTTCATTCCGGCAACCCCATCATTTAGATAAATAATCTCAACACCTGTATCAATCAACTGAAAGATTGTAGAAAGCACACAACATTCTGCTACAACACCTGTAATCACCACTCTGTCTGCATTTCTCACCTCACAGGCCAGTTCCGGCACAGAGTAGGATGAATACACATTTTTTTCATATACAGGCCAGACTCCTATTTTTTCGTGAAATGCATCCATGATTTCATTTGCCCAATGATTTTCATTAACTTCCCGGTTCATCTCGTTATACTTTTTCCAATTTCCTTTCGGTTTTTCCTGACAGACGTATTTTGTAAAAATGACTCTTTTGCACTTGCCGGAATCAATGACTTTATTAATCAAATCCGCCGTTTTTTGAATCTCTTCACACTCCCATTTTTGTCCTTCGGTATATACATTCTGCATATCAATCACTAACAATAAATCTTCCACAACTGGCTCCTTCTCTTTTTTGGTTAATTTTTCTTGGATAAAATTCAATTTTGTTATTCACATTTATTATAATTAGGTATATAATCACATTTATATATCCATTGAAAGTATGTGAATTATTGAAATGAGGTTAAAGAATAAAAATGAAATCTTCAGTAAATCGGCAAAGGAATGGTCTGAATATCATTATTGTAGGCTGTGGTAAAGTCGGCTGTACACTTGTTGAACAACTCAGTCACGAAGGACATGATATTACTATTATTGACAAGAGTTCCTCAAAAATACAATCATTGACGAATTTGTACGATATTATGGGATTGGTGGGCAATGGCGCCAGTTATAGCGTCCAGATGGATGCCGGCATTGAAAATGCAGATTTGATCATTGCAGTGACTGATTCAGATGAATTGAACTTGTTATGTTGTACTGTTGCAAGCCGTGTGGCAAAATGCGCCGCCATTGCCAGAGTCCGCACTCCTGACTACAGTCAGGAATCCGGCTACCTTCGTGATAAACTCGGACTTGCCATGATTATTAATCCAGAATTGGAAGCCGCAAAAGAAGCGGCAAGAATCCTGTATCTTCCAACAGCGCTGGAAGTCAACGCATTTGCACATGGACAGGCGGAATTGATCAAATTTAAAGTTCCAAAAGACAATATGCTGATTTCTATGGCGATCTATGAACTGAGCAAACAGATTTCTGTCAAGTTCATTATCTGTGCGGTTGAAAGAAATGGAGAAGTAATTATCCCAACCGGTAACTTTACCTTTGAAGAAGGGGATTATGTTTCATTTGTGGCGACACGCCCTGATGCAAGAGAATTTTTAAAGAAAATCGGCTTTAAGACAAATCAGGTGAAAGACACCATGATTGTCGGAGGCGGTAAAGTTGCCTATTATCTTGCCAAACAGCTGATCAATTACGGTATTTCTGTAAAAATCGTCGAAGTTGATAAAGACAGATGCGAAGAATTGAGTATCCTTCTTCCAAAAGCGATTATCATTAATGGTGATGGTACAGATGAAGAAATCTTAAAAGAAGAGGGAATTTCCTATGCGGAATCTTTTGTACCTCTCACGGGGATTGATGAGGAAAACATCATGCTTACACTTCATGCGAAACGCTGTTCCTCTGCGAAGGTTGTAACAAAAATCAATCGTATTACCTTTAAAGATGTGATTAACAATCTTGATCTTGGAAGTGTTGTTTATCCACGTTTCATTACCGCCGAAGCAATTATCGCCTATGTTCGTGCTAAGAAAAATTCAATGGGAAGCAATATTGAAACACTTTATCATCTGTTTGATTCAAGAGTGGAAGCCATTGAGTTTAAAGTAGAAGAAAAATCTGCGGTAACGGATATTCCTATTATGGATTTGTCATTGAAAGATAATCTTATCATATGTTTTATTAACAGATATGGCAGGATTATTCTTCCAAACGGACAAGACTGCATCAAAGTCGGTGATTCCGTAATGGTTACGACGACTCACTCCGGTTTCAATGATATTGGTGACATTTTAAAATAATTAGGCATGCATAATTTGCTTCACATAAAATTAGTATAAGAGAAAGGATTCACAATGAATACCTCGATTATTAGATACATATTAGGCCAGGTAATGGGGGTTGAATCTATCCTGATGATTCTTCCTTGTATCATTGCCCTCATATATGGTGAAAAAGAAGGGCTGTCTTATCTGATTGTTCTCACGATCTGTCTTCTTCTGGGACTGATTGCAACACGAAAGAAACCTAAAAATACCATTTTCTATTTGAAAGAAGGATGCACCGCAACTGCCCTTAGCTGGATTGTTATGAGTATCATGGGCGCTCTTCCATTTGTGATCACAGGGGAAATTCCTTCCTTTACAGATGCCTTGTTTGAGACGATATCTGGTTTTACTACAACAGGCGCAAGCATATTGCCGGATGTAGAGGCATTGTCTCACTGCAGTCTGTTCTGGAGAAGTTTCACGCATTGGATCGGCGGAATGGGCGTTCTTGTATTTATCCTCGCCATTATTCCATTAAGCGGCGGATCTAACATTAATTTAATGAGAGCAGAAAGCCCCGGACCGTCTGTTGGCAAACTCGTTCCAAAAATCAAGTCTACTGCAAAGCTTTTGTATATCATTTACTTTGCAATGACATTTATCGAAGTAGTATTATTACTGCTTGGTCAAATGCCTGTTTTTGATTCCATTTGCACCTCCCTTGGTACAGCCGGTACAGGTGGCTTCGGAATCAAATGTGACAGTATTGCAGGCTATTCTCCGTATGTCCAATGGGTTGTTACCATATTTATGATATTATTTGGTGTCAACTTTAACGCCTACTACTTCATCATTCTAAAACAATTTAAAAAATCCTTTGCGATTGAAGAAGTGAGATGCTATTTTCTGATCATTTTGACTTCTATTACGATGATAACAGTTGATATTTACCATTCGATGAAGAGTTTTGGAGAAGCTCTTAGACATGCATCCTTTCAAGTCAGTTCTATCATAACTACTACCGGATTTGCGACCATTGATTTCAATCAATGGGCACCTTCTTCCAAATGCATCCTGGTAATCCTGATGTTTATTGGTGCATGTGCCGGAAGTACGGGAGGCGGAATAAAAGTTTCACGTATTGTCATTGTTTTTAAAACTATTATCAAAGAATTAAATTCTTATATTCATCCAAAGAGTATCAAGAAGATTAAAATAGACGGAAAACCGATTGAACACGAAGTAGTACGTGCAACAAATGTTTACTTTATGACATTTATGATGTTGTTTTCCTTATCTGTATTTGCCGTTTCCTTGGAAGGAAGAAGCGCTGTTACAACCTTTACCGCTGTAGCCGCAACCATTAATAATATCGGACCTGGACTTGACTTAGTAGGTCCAACCGGAAATTTTGCATTTTTTAGCAACTTTTCAAAATATGTTTTAATGTTTGATATGCTTGCCGGAAGGCTAGAACTCTTTCCACTGCTGATTTTGTTCCATCCTTCCATCTGGTTAGATTTTGTAGCATCCAAAACAAAAAAGCAAAAAAACTAACCGTTGATTGATTAGGCAAACCATTCTTTTCTAAAAACGTTTTTCACTGCCGGCC
>CACYDA010000212.1 GCA_902773095.1 uncultured Lachnospiraceae bacterium
TCATGATCGGCGAGAAACTATTCGCTACGATGCACAAGAAAATGAAAGGGTATAAGACGGCGTATATATTTGAGGTGCTGATGTAGGGATCATTAATGCTAGATAGGAAGGATTTGTAAATACATGAGTTTATCAGATACAAGAAAAATGCAAAAGCTGTGAGGAAACAATAGAAAGATTTATATAGACGAACCCAAGGTGTTGATGATAATATATTTGTGCAACTATTGTTTTCGTCTTTCTGATAAAACAGAAAGAATATTTTTGTATTGTAGTACAGAATAGGGTTAGACAATTGAAAAAAGTAATGATCGTTTTTGGGACGCGCCCTGAAGCAATTAAGATGTGTCCTCTTGTTAATGTTTTAAAAGCGAACGATGCTTTTAAAACGTGTGTATGCGTTACTGGTCAGCATCGGCAGATGCTTGATCAGGTTTTGGATGTTTTTGATGTTAAACCAGAATATGATCTGTCGATCATGAAGCAAAACCAGACTCTATTTGACGTAACAACAGACGTGCTTAATAAAATAAAAGATGTGCTGGATCAGGAACAGCCTGATATCGTTTTGGTTCATGGGGATACAAGCACTACTTTTGTAACTGCTTTAGCATGTTTTTACATGCATATTCCAGTGGGTCATGTAGAAGCGGGTCTCAGAACATATAATCTTCAGTCACCATTTCCTGAAGAGTTTAACAGACAAGGCGTGGGATTGATCGCGAACCTTCACTTCGCCCCTACAAAAAAAGCGAAGGACAATCTGATTTCTGAAGGGAAAAACCCGGAGACGATTTTTGTAACGGGTAATACAGCGATAGATGCATTAAAAACCACAGTAAGAAAGGAATACTATCATGAGCTGTTTGATTGGGTTGGAGAAGACAGACTGATATTAATTACTGCTCATCGCCGTGAGAATTTAGGGACACCGATGCACCATATGTTTCGGGCGATCAGACGCATACTGGATGAATATGAAGATGTTAAAGCAATATATCCAATACACTTGAATCCAGTAGTTCGTGAAGCGGCAAAAGAGGAATTTGGGAACAGTGATTCGATCAAGCTTATAGAACCGCTTGACGTGATAGATTTCCACAACTTCATGAAAAAGAGTTACATCATATTAACCGACAGCGGGGGGATCCAGGAGGAGGCTCCGTCTTTAGGAAAACCTGTTCTTGTGATGCGAGATACAACTGAGAGACCTGAAGGGATAGAAGCGGGGACTCTCAAGCTGGTTGGAACTTCTGAAGATATAATATATAATTCGATTAGAAAATACCTTAATGATAATGACGCATATGAGAGGATGAGTAAAGCTTCGAATCCATATGGGGACGGTACAGCAAGTATACAGATAGCTCAAATAATCGAGAACTATTTAGATCCAAAAGAATAATTCTCTTTTTATTATTGTTCAGATAACGAATTAACAAAAAAAACAGACATGAAAGGCGTCGTCTATGAATTACAAAGCATCAATCATAATACCTTGTTATAATAAAGAAAAATATCTGCATCGTGCATTAAACTCCATTGTTTCATTGAGTCGTTTCGAAGATTTTGAGGTGATTATTGTCGATGATCATTCTAGCGACGATAGTGTAGGAATTATCAAGGAATATGTTGCTAAATACGATAGCATCAGACTTATTGAACAGGAAAAAGGAAGCGGCAGTGCATCAAGGCCAAGAAATATCGGCATTGCTGAAAGCGATTCTGAATATTTGATATTCATGGATCCAGATGATTATATAATCAATGATGGATACAGTATTTTACTAGATAAGATTGAAGAATATGACAGTGATATTGTAATTGGGACAAGAATAGGTGTGACCCCATCAGGACAAAAGGCTTTTACTGATTTTATAGATGAAAGATTCACATATATCAATAGTAATGATTATGAAATCAAATATGACCTTCTTTATAGACCTCCATTTATTTTGAAGACAATATATAGAAGAGACCTGATAGTTGATAATCATATTACTTTCAACGAAAAAATATCGACTAGTGAGGATGAGTCATTTGATATGATGTGTGCATCGTATGCAAAGAAAATCACAAAAGTCAATGATATTGTCTATTGTTACACAGTTGAAGCACCGGGCAGTACAACTACTGAAGTTTCATTAAAAATGTATAGGGAACTATACGATATCATATGTGAGTTGGAAAAAGCATATTCGATTGGCTTTTCAAAAACTGTGGTCATGGAGAAAATAGCTACTTTGGTTTGTGGTTTCTATACGGGAAGAATAGCTTTTTTCAACTCAAGTGACGATATTGATGAGGCTTTTAGATTGATGCAGAACGCAATACAAAAGTTCGGATATGAGAAGTTCCGTGCTATGGAGAACGAAAATTTAAGGAAACGAATAGATGAGATCAATAATGGCGATTTTCAGCATTTAGTACAAAAAAGTTTTTTAAGGAGAACCAAGGCATTAGAGAACAGATTAAAAGTCACAGAAAAGAAACTGAGAAAATCAAAAAAAGAAATCAAAAAGATCAAGTCAATACAAAACAGGAAGACCGTAAAAGCTGCGATCAAAGTATCCAAGGCAATCAGCTCAACGAAAAATAAAATATTCAAAGAGTCTTAGGAACCTTTTTCAAAGTTAAAGCCGTTAGATAGCGTTTACTGACAAAGCCTGATGATCGGGAGAGAAGAATAATGACTATAAAACATAAAGTAAAAAAGCTCATAAAAAACCGGAAAAAAGAAATAAAGGACAAAAGAAACAGAAGAGAAGCTTTATCGTTTTTTATGAATGAAACAAAGAAAAATGGAAAGAGTTTTTTCTTCACGGTTATAATTCCTTTCTACAACACAAAAAAATATCTTGGTGAAGCCATAGAAAGTGTTATTAATCAGACAGTTGGTATTGAGAACATCCAAATTATTCTGGTTAATGATGGAAGCAGTGATGGCTCCGCAGATATTGCGAAAGAGTATCAACATAGATTCCCCAAAAATATAGAGTATATAGAACAGGAGAATCTTGGTGTTTCAGTAGCAAGAAATAAGGGAATTGAAGCCGCGAAGGGTCTATATATTAATTTTTTGGATTCCGATGATAAATGGAGTGAGACGGCTTTTTTTGATGTAGTAATGTTTTCATTCAAATATGGTATGCAAGACTTACTTGCTGCGAAAATACAGTATTTTGACAAAGTAAACAATGGACATAAAAGGAATTATATATTTAAGAAAAATAGAATCATAAATATAGAAAGCGAATACGAGAAAGCGATTCTCGCTGCACCACAATCCTTTATCAAGTATTCATTAATAGGGGAAACGCGGTTTTGCGAAGAAATGGAATATGCAGAAGATGCACGGTTCATGTTGGAAATCATGCTTGATACTGAGTCATTTGCTTCGATGAAATCTCCTATATATTATTATCGAAAGAGATTCGAGAGTGATTCACTAACAGATGCGGCAAATGAATCGCTGTTTTATTATAATGACCTGTTAACTTATTATCACGAGTTCATGATCAGCAAATCAAAAGAAAAAAAGAAGAAAGTACCTCGTTATATTCAAGCTGTCCTGGCATATGACATAGGCTTTCGTATTGGCAAATCTTCGACGACAGAGGACTTAGACAGTGACTCTCTGAAGTCTTATAAACAGAGATTAGTAAACATAATAAGAGAGATCGAAGATGACATTATAAAAAACGGGAAGATATTCAATACGAGCAATAGAATCTACATGCTGTCATTAAAATATGACGCTAATTATAATGAATTGATCCAGACGCTAAAAGTAAAGGATGACGAGGTAGTATGTAACATCAAAGGGCGCGAGGTGGCAGTTGACAGTATATCTAGAAAGAAGAACAGAAGATGTCGTTTGGATTTTGTCAGTGTCACAGAGAATAAAGAGGTGGTTTTGGAGGGAACTCTTGGATATGCGACATATCCCTCAGAGTTTGTTAAGGTCAAAATACAATATAATGACAATGAATGTGATGCCGACGTTTATCCAAGAAAGCATAAAGGTGGGTCGTTCCCATTGGATAATATCTCATTATTCTCACTGCATTTTCGCAGTGTCATTGATCTGAATGAAGAAACGAGATTCAGAGTGCTGGTTTCTATTGCAGGATCACCGTTTATTGAACAAAAAGTTGTTTTTGGCCCTTTTGCTATGTTGAATGAAAAGTGTCCGGATTCCTCGTATGCGATCAGGAAAAACAACCTTTTCTATTTGCAAGAGGGGAATCTCTGTATTAAGGAAATCCCAGACGGATTTGACAGAGAAGAGCTTGAAAAGAAGTATAGAACTGATATAAAAAAGAAGAAAAACAGTGAAAATTGGATCAGTTACAGAAAAATGGCTGATGACAAAGATAAAAGTCAGAAAAAACTGTGGCTATTCTTTGATCGTCTGTCGTCAGCTGAAGACAGTGCAGAAGAAGTCTTCAGATATCTCTCAGAACACCCCATTGATAATGTTGATACAGCTTTTGTAATTAGAGAAGATGCACCTGACTTTAAGAGATTACAATCATTAGGAAAAGTGATTCCCTATGGGTCAAATGAACACAAGTGGGCAGCGTTGCATGCAGATAAATATATTTCTGCATCAGGAGAAGCAAGATATTACTTCCCGTTCAATTCAAAAGATTACAAATACATTAACGATCTTTTGACATCTGATTTTATTTTTGTTGAACATGGCATTATCAAGGACGACATTTCAGGATGGCTCCACAGGATGAATTGCAATATAAAGCTGTTTGTCGCTACTGCCGAACGGGAACGACAGGCGATACTTAATGACGCCTATGGATACGATGAAAACACTGTTGTTTTGACCGGAATCCCAAGATTCGATAAGTTCGATCGAGTCAGCAATGTGGAAAAAGAAAAAGTGATATATGTTATGCCAACATGGCGGAAATGGCTGGCATCATATGTTAATGCAGATGCAGGGAGCAGTGCTGATGTTAGAGTTGACAAAAAAGGATTTACAGATTCAGAATACTTTTCTTTCTATAATGACTTGCTGCGCAGTGAGAGATTGAATGATCTTCTGGAAAAACATGATTATCAGCTGTTCTTTGCACTCCATCCTGCAATGGGACCTGAAGCAAATAAGTTCCATTCTGGAGGGCGAGTTCATGTATTGAAGCCTGAGAGCTTTTCGTATGGAGATGCATTCAAACGAATGAGTCTGATGATCACAGATTATTCCAGTGCTTCATTCAATGAGGCTTATCTTAGAAAGCCATTAATATATGCACAATTTGATTTTGATGATTTTTATGGAGAAGGAAAACATATTGGTAACACGGGATATTTTTCATTCGAAAATGATGGGTTCGGACCTGTAGAGAAGAACCTGAATGGGGTAATTGATCAAATTGAAAAGTATTTAAGCAATGGATGTGTCATGGAAGATATCTATAAGCAACGGGCAGATGAATTTTTCTTTACACCGCCAGAAGGAGTGACCAGAAGCGAACTGATTGTCAGACGCATATTAGAATTATGTTAGAATTGTATCCTTTACTTATGAGGCCAAGCTATAAGGATTACCTTTGGGGTGGACAAAAGCTGAGGACATTTTACGGAAAGAATGATGGGCCGGAAACAATTGCTGAAAGTTGGGAGTTGGCAGATCACATTGATGGAAACAGCAAGGTTGCAAACGGACATCTCAAAGGAAAAACGATTGAAGAACTTGGGAAGATGGAGCATGATCGGATATGGGGGAAGTCATGTGGAAACAATAAATTTCCCATCATTGTGAAACTGATAGATGCTAAAGAGAAACTTTCTGTTCAGGTTCATCCATCGGAAGAGTGTTGTGTTGTCCAAAATTGCGAGGAGGCAAAAGCTGAACTTTGGTATATTGTAGAGTGTGAAAGAGATTCCTTTATTTATTTAGGACTAAAAAAAGATGTGTCTCGCGCAGAGTTGATGAAGGCGATCACTGATAACACGATTTGCGAACTATTGAATAAAGTATATGTCAACAGGGGTGATGTCTATTTTGTCAACCCGTGCACGATTCATGCAATTGGAGCTGGAATTATGGTGGCAGAGATACAACAGAACTCTAATACAACTTTCCGTCTCTATGATTATAATCGAAAAGATACGAATGGTAATTACAGGAAATTGCATCTTGACAGGGCTTTAGACATAGTTGATTTATCACCGACGGTACCGAGTAAATGCCGCAACATTGGCAGTATGTCTTTCGATGGATTTAAAATGATTGAGATGTATACAGGAAAACCGTTTAAGGCGTATAAAGTGGTCGTAAGTAAAGAGATTGCACTCTGCTGTGATGGGTCGGCATTCCATCATATTCTTTGTGTGGGAGGTAATGGACATGTAGAGCACAATGGAAGATCATATGAAATGGAAAAGGGACTCTCATATTTGATGCCAGCTGAATTGGGCGAATATAAGATTATAGGAAATTGTGAAGTGTTGTTATCAAAAATATAGTATTGATCAATAATTATCAATCAGAATTACTCTATGAACATTTGGGGAACTGTATGCGGCAAAACAGTGTACGGTTTGGGAAGAGTTAATTTCAACGGTTAATAAAAGTGGAAGAGGTGATTGTACTCATGAAGCATACCGCACTAATTATGGCAGGTGGAAGAGGCGAGCGATTCTGGCCAAAAAGCAGGCTGGATTTGCCAAAGCAATTTCTTTCCCTTACAGATGATGGAATCACAATGATTCAGCATACAGTAGATAGAATTAAACCGATTGTTTCTGAGGAGGATATTTTCATTGTAACAAATGAAAATTATGCGGATTTAGTGCATGAACAACTTCCTAATATACCAGAAGAAAATGTTATTTATGAACCTGTAGGCAGAAATACTGCGCCATGTATAGGGTTAGGCGCACTTTATATTCAAAAAAAATATGAAGATGCTATTATGATCGTTCTGCCATCAGATCACCTTATTAAGAACAATAAATTGTTCATACGGACAATAAAAGATGCAATTAAGACGTCGGAACAAAAGGAAAATCTGGTCACCTTAGGGATAACCCCGGAATACCCAGAGACAGGATATGGATATATCAAATTCGATGAAAAAGAAATGTATGAAAATGCATATCATGTAGAGGCCTTTGTAGAAAAACCAGATGTTGAGACGGCAAAAGATTATATAAAAACAGAACAATACTTATGGAATAGCGGCATTTTTGTTTGGAAACTGTCGTCTATCTTGAAGAATTATAAAGAATATCTTCCGGAATCATTTGATACGTTAATGAAAATCAAAGAGTTTATAGGCGAGGAAAAAGAAAAAAGTGTAATCAACGAACAATTTCCAAAGATGGAGTCTATATCAATTGATTATGGAATAATGGAACGTGCAAAAGATGTTTACGTTTGTCCCTGCTCATTTGGGTGGGATGATGTGGGGTCCTGGTTGGCAGTAGAACGAATACAAACACAAGATGAGTTTGGTAATGTTATACAAGGTAATACGATAACAGTCGATACGAATAATACAATAATCCAAGGTGGTCAACGATTAATTGCGACGGTAGGAGTTGAGGGGTTAATAGTGGTCGATACGAACGACTCCCTGCTTGTTTGCAATAAAAATAGTACGGGAGAAATAAAAAAAGTTATTGAAAACTTAAGAATATGTAATAAATTAGAATATCTGTAGGAGAAGAAAAAATGAAAAAAGCGCTAATTACAGGGATAACAGGTCAGGATGGATCCTTTTTAACTGAACTGCTCTTGGAAAAAGGATACGATGTTCATGGAATAGTTAGAAGATCCTCTGTCCCGAATGTTTCGAGGATAGAACATTTATTAGATAGAATCACGCTCCACGATGGAGATTTGACTGATTCATGCAGCTTGTTAAGAATTATTGATAAATCAGAGCCAGATGAAATATATAATTTAGCAGCACAGAGCCATGTGCAAGTTAGCTTTGATGTTCCTGAGTATTCCGGGGATGTAGATGCAATAGGGGTTTTGAGGTTGCTTGAGTCTATGAGGATTTTAGGAATTGAAAAGACATGCAAATTCTATCAGGCATCCACCTCAGAATTATATGGAAAAGTGGAAGAAGTTCCACAAAGTGAATCAACACCGTTTCACCCATATAGTCCATATGCTATTGCTAAGCAATATGGTTTTTGGATGGTCAAAGAATATAGAGAAGCCTATAATATGTTTGCAGTAAATGGGATTCTTTTTAATCATGAATCAGAGCGTCGAGGTGAGACTTTTGTAACAAGGAAAATAACAAGGGCGGCAGGAAGAATTGCATGTGGACTGCAGAGTGTTCTGGAATTAGGAAATCTCGATAGCAAAAGAGATTGGGGGTATGCAAAGGATTATGTTGAATGTATGTATTTGATGATGCAACACAGTATTCCTCAAGACTATGTGATAGCGACAGGTGTGCAGCATACTGTTCGAGAATTTACTACTCTCGCATTTAAGCATGATGGAATACATCTTGAATGGGAGGGAAATGGTCTTGATGAAGTTGGGATCAATAAAGAAACCGGTGAGGTGCTTGTTAAGGTTAATCCCGAATGGTTTAGGCCAACAGATGTGGATAATTTGTTAGGGGATCCGACAAGAGCGAAGACTGAACTCGGCTGGAATCCTCAGAAGACAAGTTATGAAGAACTGTGCGAAATAATGGCAGAATTTGATCTCAGACTTGCAAAGAAAGAGATGGGGGAATTGCCTTGAAAGCTTTGATTACTGGTAGTGAAGGATTTGTTGGACAGTATCTCAAAAATGAACTTATTGAAAATGGATATGAGGTATTATGTGTTGACGCAATTCAAAGCCACACTTCACAAAAGATAGATATTCTCGATAAAGAAATGCTCGAGTCATATTTGGAACATATTGAAGTGGATTATGTTTTTCATTTGGCAGGACAAGCAAATGTCGGAAAATCATGGGCTTTCCCAGGCGAAACTTTTCAGGTGAATGTGGTGGGAACAATTAATTTGCTTGAAGCGATAAGAAAAACAAATCCAAGAACAAGAGTTGTATTAATTGGATCATCGGATGAATATGGAATCCTTCGAGAAAAGGGAAAAAATGTAACTGAGGAAATACAACTCAACCCAATTACACCTTATGGTATTTCTAAAGCTGTACAAGAAAAAGTGGCCATGCTATATGTTCAACATTATGATATGGACATTTGCTTAACAAGATCATTTAATCATGCGGGAGCAGGACAGGGAAAAGGCTTTATTTTTTCTGATTTTGCTTCCGGCATTATTGAGGTTGAAAGAGGAAAGTCAAAGTGTTTGAAAGTCGGTAATCTGGATAGCGCCCGTGACTTTACCCACGTTAAGGACATAGTTGGTGCGTATAGGCTCATAGCTGAAAAAGGGAAAAAAGGCGAAATATATAACGTTGGGTCGGGGAAAACTCACACAGTCAAAGATATTCTGGAGCAGATGATCGCGATGGCAAAAGTAGATATCGAAATTGAACAAGATAGAGAAAGATTGAGGCCAAATGATACACCTGTTGTTTTATGTAATCACTCCAAATTAACAAATCATACTGGCTGGGTGCCCAGATATGATCTTGAGGATATTATTATTGATGTAATGGATTACTGGAGAAGTATTTTATAATTATTGCGCTGTTTAATAATATAGAATGACATGAGAACTCAACACGAAATAGATTGCGAATATAGTCGGTGGATGAAGAATATAGATGCTCATGACGACCTTTATGAAGAATTGCTGCAAATGGATCCTGATTCTAAAAGTGAAGCGTTCTGTTGTGATATGACATTTGGGACCGGAGGATTACGCGGGATAATAGGAGCGGGGACAAACAGGATTAATCGTTTTACAGTATCAAGAGCTAGCCAGGGACTTGCAAACTATATAACCCGGCAATTTATAAAGGATCCCTCGATCGCAATAGCCTTTGACAGCAGAGTTAATTCTGATATCTTCAGTGAATATGCTGCTAAGGTGTTCTCGGCAAATGGCATTAAAGTCTATTTGTATCATGAAATCATGCCAACTCCGTGTTTGTCATATGCTGTTAGATCCCTGAGGTGTTCGGCGGGGATAGTAATTACAGCATCACATAATCCTTCAGAGTATAACGGATATAAAGTCTATGGGTCTGACGGTTGCCAAATAACTACAGAGGTCGCAAAAGAGATCTATTCGGAAATAGAAAAGGTCGATTTTTTCTCTGGTATCAAGTATATGGCAAATGATACAGCGGTAAACTGTGGAAAAGTAGTGTATATTGATCCATCAATATACACGTCTTTTGTTGAAAGTGTGAAAAATCAATCAGTTTTGTATGGGGATAGTGTTGATCGAAATATAAGAATAGTCTTCAGCCCGTTAAATGGTACAGGGAAGAAGCCGGTGCTGAAAGTATTGCAGGAAACCGGCTTTACTGATATTACTTTGGTTGCTGAGCAGAGCGAACCAAATGGACTCTTCCCAACTTGTCCTTATCCGAATCCAGAAGAACATGAGGCAATGGAACTGGGATTAAACTATTGTAAGAAACTTGGAGCAGAGTTGCTTTTGGCTACGGATCCGGATGCCGACAGGTGTGGAGTTGCAGTACGGGTTTCCGACAATCAATACAAGCTATTGACAGGAAATGAAGTTGGAATTCTTTTGCTGGATTTCATTTGCTCACAACGGACCAAGCATGGCAAGATGCCAAAGAAACCAGTTTTCATAAAAACTATTGTCACGACGGATTTGGCAGAAAAAATAGCGGCTCATTATGGAGTAGAAACAATTAATGTCTTAACCGGATTTAAGTTTATAGGAGAAATGATAGGATTTCTCGAACATGAAGGGCGTGAAAATGATTACATTTTTGGATTTGAGGAATCATGCGGGTTTTTATCTGGAACTTATGTTAGAGATAAGGATGCGATCAACGCAGTTATTCTAATATGTGAAATGGCTGCATATTATAAAAAACATGGAATCACTTTAGTGGATAGGTTGGAAGAACTGTATCTTAAGTATGGGTATTCCATGAATTCACTATACAGTTATAAACTATCAGGGCTTTATGGTGCAGAGAAAATACAAAAGACTATGAATAGTTTTCGTCTAAATAGAAACAGTTTTGGACATCAAAAGATTACAGAGGTGATAGACTATAGTGAAGGATTCCAAATGCTTCCAAAAGCAAATGTGATAAAATATTCTTTTGAAAATGGCTCATCTTTAGTTATCAGACCGAGTGGTACTGAACCTAAGTTAAAGGTATATATAAGTATACTTGCAGATAACAGAGATGCCGCAAAAGGAATTGAGTCAAAACTCAAGGTGGAGGTTGAAAGTATTATTAATGACGAAGAGTAAAGTGAATAATCCTCAATGAAGTGAGTACAGCTATGGATATTAGTGGGTAAATGGATGAGAGGAGAAACATTATATGAAATTATCTGTTATAATTCCTGTTTATAATAATGAGGACTTCATTGCAAAAACGATTGAATCAGTATTAAAACAGTCTTTTCGTGATTTTGAGATTATCCTTGTTAACGATGGATCATCAGATCATAGCCGGGATATTATTGAAAGATTTGCTACTCAAGACCAGAGAATCGTTTGTATTAATCAGGAGAATCAAGGTGTCTCTTCAGCCAGAAACAGTGGCCTTGCGATAGCACAGGGAGAGTTTGTTCATTTTGTTGATGGTGATGACCTTTTGCCTAAAGACAGTCTGATGCATTTGAATCAGATCTCCATTGTAGATGACTGTGATGTTATTTCAGGTATATATGAGAGAGTAGATGGAGTTACCCCTTACACCAACGGAATGGCAAAGCATCTTAGTAAAAAAACCGCGAAAATCGACAAGGAAGATATTGAGTTGTTATTTTCATGGTCCCTGTGCAACAAGTGGTTCAGGAAATCGATTATTGATGAATACCACTTACGGTTTGAAAATTACTCCCACTTTGAAGATGCTGTTTTTTTATATTCCTATTTGATCCACACAGACAAAATATATTCCTGTCCACACCTGGTTTACACTTACCGTAAACCATTAGCAAACATTGGACGGACGACGACACAGGAGGTCAGTCAGACTTTATTAGAAGATTCGAACAAAGCCTTTTTTAGGATCCAGGAGATAACAAAGTCTTTTGGCGAGACGTTTCAAAGTGAACTGAATCGCAGGTATATCTCATCATTGATCGGTGATTACTACAGAAGGATTTGGAGTTTGAAAAGTGATTTTCAGGATCAGGTCTATCTGCTCATCAGAGAGTACTTCGGTATAATGGATAAAGAACAGCAAGCTCTGGTCTGCGAACGTTTTCCGGATCTGTTTTCTGACGGGAAACTTTGTACTGTGGAAGACATGAAAAACCACCCTAATGTCACGATTATTCTAGACGGAATCAGCCGGGATTTCGTGAATGATTTTCTTCTGGAGCTGTATGACCAGATGATGGTCCATTTCAGGGTTGAAGCAAGTGAGGAGTACAAGGATTATGTTGATCCTTTCTTTGCAAATAGAGAGAACTTCTATTTTTATCCACAGGGAAGTGCGGCAGACATTATCCGTAAGTCAGAAAGCAGGTACATTGCCATCATTGATTGCGATGTTGTATATGATTATAGAGCATTATACTGCATGGGAAAACAATTGGAGAAGAACCCGGAGATCGATTCAGTTGGCCTGAAATTATTTGCATATAATGATGGGAGTGTCCAATTCAATGAAATCGGGAAATTAGTCTATGAAAAAGGTCTGTATGAATTTGACTATGCCCACGCTAATAAGCTCTACCGGAAGGATATAGCCTTTAAGATCATGAGCAATCAGCAAAACCGTTATAGTGAAGAGAATTGCTCGATTCTAAACAAGCCCTGCATAATAGATTGCAGATCTGAAGAGGAAATCATTGCCGGCGCCCCCGACGCTGTGTCGGCGGAATACAGGAATATAAAGAGAAAAAGAAAACTCAGGACAATAAAAAGACAGCTGAAACATAAAATAACAAAAGCTGATAAAAAGAAAAATCAAGAATCAAAACCAAAAAAGAAAAAGAATACTTCGCCCCTGCAAAAGAAGCGTATGTCGGCTTATTATAATTTAGAAATCGACGACAATACCGTCCTGATATCCGGGCTCGGTAAAATTCCGAAGGGGAATTCCCTTTATATATTGCGGGCATTAACTGATGCTAAATATCAGCGCCTAAAAGTATTCTTTGTTGTGAATGATGATACTATCGAGGAAACGGAAAAAATACTCGAGTTTAATCACTTATCTCACATTGAATTGGTAAATATAAGTTCTGATGACTACATCAAGCGTTTGTTTTCGGCAAA
>CACYDA010000213.1 GCA_902773095.1 uncultured Lachnospiraceae bacterium
AATCACTAATTGATATAACCATCTGCATTAAAAGTATAACTCTTGCCATCTATCATAATGGTGGTATTCTTTGCGTACCATCCGGATGCATCTGCGTATCTCCATCCTTTGTCATCCTTCTTCCCGGCAGCCTTATACTCATACGTCCACGTTCCGTTACTATTCAGCCGATAACCACCAATCCACTCTTTTGCAGCCATTTCGCCGGACTTTTTCAGATAGTAATTTTTTCCATCAATTTCCTGCCAGCCAGTCTTCATTACTCCTTTATCATTAAAGAAATACCATTTGCCACCTATGTTGCTCCAACCAGTTTGAGCTTCTCCACTAGTATTGAAATAATACCAGGAACCATTGATTATTTTCCAACCTCTCAATTCATTCAGATTCACAAACGTCATATCGTTGTCATAGGCATAACGCTCAGCTTCTGTGAATGCATATCCATAAACGGTAAATCCTTCGATTGGTATATACATACGTATATCATCATCCCTTCAAAATCCTAATGCTTTTTCATCGATATTGGTAACACTACTTGGAATTGTGATTTCTTTCAAACTGTTGCAATTAACAAATGCGCAGCTTCCAATACGTGCCACACTGGATGGAATTGCAATTTCTGTTAAACTGCTACAGTCGTAGAACGCTCCCTCTCCAATACTTGTCACACTATTGGGGATTTCTATTTTCGTTAATCTGTCGCAATTCTTAAATGCTCCCTTTTTGATTACCTTTACTTTTTTTCCATTAATTTCTTCCGGTATATTTCCTGCCACCATCATTCCTGCCATCGCACTGCATATTGCACTTTTAATAATTTGTTTTCTCATAAAAAAAATACTCCTTCAATATTATTTTTTACCTTTACCAAACACCCTATGTCACATAATAGCGACATCTGTTCAAAAAAAGCACCAACTTTATACATTATACCATAATATTTCTATTTTAAGATATTTTTTCATTCAATTTATTAAACAAACTGTTTATGTACAAAACAGGCAGAGAAGAAGGGAAAGGGTTGCCTTCGGGCAGAGCCTATCGCAACCATATAACGACAAAAAGCCCGCCAGCGTACCATGTAGGATTCTACACAGTGCGCCAGCGGGCAATTATTTTCATTTTACAAATCATCCAAATTTTTTTCAAGCACATATATGCCTCATATGCAGGTATCGTTCCCTCAAGGAAACCACTTTGATAGACATCACTCTTTTTAATATCATTGTGCTTTAAAATATAGCTCAGATTTTCAGCTGTGATTATAATAATTTCACCAACATATCATTATGAAGTAATTAATGCTTTAATATCCCGATGTATTTTTTCATAATTATATTTTTTCTCCTTTTCTTCCAACACAAATATCCTTATAAACTCGCTCTTATAATTTGCTAATTTGCTTACAATAGATAATCTATCTCCTGCTAAATATGATATTTTCTTACTATCCTTATCATATAATTTTACTGCCTCTCGTAAATCTTCCTGATCGGCATTTTTTTCGGTTACTCTGTAACTATTATGTATTTTTTCAATAGTAATAGGTACTATTTGATATCCCCATCGATCACTCCCGATGATTTGAGTAATTATTTCTGGATTCTTTTTCAATTTCCATTTCAAAACTGCAAACTCTTGCGAAGGTGAATCTTCATACAAATCTTTTAATTCAAATACTACTTTTGGTCGTATCCTATCCCTATACATTTCATATAATCTTTTATATTCTTCATCCTCTGTTTTATCATAATATTCTTTTAAAGACACCTCCAAAAAAGAATCATTAAATTTTAAAAATTTTTCGTCATTAACACTTTCTTGTATCTCTTCCAACGAATCATATAAAAAATTGCCACTTTGAACTAATTTTATATACATACACTTTATCATTCCCTCAAAAGAAGCATTTGTTTTATGAAAGATAACTTGGGAATAATGAAAATACCTTGACATCAAAAAATGTTCAACAACATGTTGCCCCTTTTTATTGCATGCAAGTACCTTATTGTTTTCAGTTAAAGCCGGACCTTCAACAACCATCAGCAGTCTAACTAAATATTGCAAATCCACTAAACCATATTTTACACCTGTCTGATAAGAATCTCTTAATAAATAATCCAATCTATCAGCATCTAAACTTGAATGCAGTAACTGGGTATATACCATATTTCTTGAACCATATTCTCCAGTAAATATCTCACCAATTTCTACAGGATCTAAACCATTATTTTCTAATATTGATTTAATTTGATTGTTATTAATAACTCAAACTTCCCATAAGGATTCTGAATCGAAATCCTTATGAATACAGTGTTTTTACGTCAAAAAAATAGCATATTGACAACAAA
>CACYDA010000214.1 GCA_902773095.1 uncultured Lachnospiraceae bacterium
TGAGAAATGGGAGTCTTGGAAGATTTGTGAACTCTTGAATGAGTTATATGAAGAAAATCAGAGATTAAAGAAAGAAAATAACTCTTTAATTGATGGAATAAAGAATACTGCAAAGCAGGGAGCAGATTTGAGTACAAAAATTTGGCAAAGCAAAAATACACCTACAACAATAACTGGAAGATATTATGACTGAAAAACGATTTAAAATAACTGATGATGGGATTGTTGATACTGTTAGATTAGAACAATATACTAAAATTAAATCAAGTGATAATATATTTGATTCAATTAGTGTTACTCATCTTATTGATGTTGTGAACCTTTTGAATGAGTTAAGTGAAGAATCTGAAAAAATAGAACTGGAGCGAAATGTTTATGAGTCTTTTAGTAATGATGTTTTGAAGATTCTGCGAAAGTATGAGATTAATTCATTAGAAAAATTAGACCGAGTATTAATGGAGCAGAGAGTATGGTGATTATTTATGAGTGAAAATGAAATTTTTAATTATAATGAAATGAGAGCATTACATTATTTGTTATGTGATGCTATAGAATATGGTAGACCTTTACCAAAGGTTAGGAAATATATGAAGATGATTGAAAAAATAGAAAAATGGCTTGAAGAAAATGATGTAAATAGGTAGTTACCCCTATATGTAACCACCTCAAAATGAGTAAGTTGAAACACGATAATTTAATGCTTTAAGAGATGCTTAATATTTCATTAATCATCTCCTTAAAAACATCATCACCTAGCTCTTTTCTTAAAGCATCCACCTTTTCAGATGCTCTTTCTTTTTCTTGAAGTTTGTCACTTAACTTTTTGACTTCCAACTTCAGTTTTTTATTCTCATCAGCATCATTATGCAGTCTGACAATCACATCACCATCAGCAATTTCATAATCATACTGATGATACAATGACAGATTATTCATCACCTTTGCATATATCAGTTTTTGCTCCAATGGATTTGTCTTGATATATGTGTCCTGGGTAGCAGTCTTACCCCTACCTTGCATCTCATCAATCTGACTGTTTGTGATACTGCTTTCTTCATATGTTAACACACCACCCCTGATCATTGTAGCATGAAACCTACGAAGATTGTGACTTCTGAATTTTGACTCTTCAGAAACCAATCCAAAACCACATTTCTTGTTGACAGATGCACAGACTCTCTGAAATGAAAGCTTATGAGTATTCAGTAATTTGTCACTTCCATCATATGATGGCAATCCCATTTCATAAAGTTTCGCTTCGGCAATCTTGTTGACCGCTTCTGCCCCAATGATTGCATAGTAAGGTTTCTTGGTTTTCCACCTTATCAGTCTTGTTTCCCATATTATTGGATGGTTTTCATCTGCCAACCATTTCAATGCATCAATAATATTATCACATTGATGATACTTTTCTGTTTCAGTTATGAACTGCTGAAGAGAAAGATGCTCACACTCTTCGTTACTTAATCCACCTTGAGCGATGACTAATGCTCTTGCTTGTGATGGCAATCTCATATATGGAAGAGCTATCTTAATCTCTTCTTTAGTGAGTATATCTTTGTATTCAATATACTCTCTTCTTTTAATTTGTTTTGGGTTCATAGGTTCTAGGTAGGGAATAAAAACTCTATTTCTTTTATATATTGTTTTAATTCGAGCCAAATGGAGATTTATTGTTCCATACACCAATCCTTCACGAATTAAATAGTCTTGAAATCCTTCTATCCTATCGATGATTTTTAACATATGTTGTGGTATTTGTTTGGTTTGCTCTTCAAGAGCTTCACAGACTAATTCATCGATAGTTGCCTTGTTAAATTCTTCATATTTTTTTATTGCTTGATAATAACTTTGACAAGTGTTTTTTGACAAGTTATTCAAAAATTTTAACACATTACTTTTTTTACTCATAATTATCATCTCTTCAACTATATTATTTAATGTAGTGAGAGAGAGCAGATGATTAGTATTAAGTAATACTTTTATAGCATAATTGTATTACAAATAATCAATAAATCATAACAGTTAGAAAACCATTTGAGTTATAAATAATTAGTGAACTGTTATAATTTCTCTCTAATGATAACTATGATTTACACAGTATATAAAGCTATCTAAAATTTTTAAAAAAAAGACCCTATATGAGAAAAATCTCATATAAGGTCTGAAATTACATATTAAAATTTATCTTCTTAAATTCGCTAAAAACCAGTTAGGATTGGTGGAGAGCAAAACCCCATTACTACACCATATCGAAGATACTGCACCACCATTTAAGACAGATGCTGGGTCACGATTAATCCATTGATTACTAGTATGTTTTTTATGTCGGAATTGCCCACGAACATGACCATCGCCACCTTTACATTTAATATGTAAGCATTTCCATTCATATCCCATCGCTTCTGCCATATTGATTAGGAATTGTAAACTATCTGTACAATTTACTCCTTGTCTATTGATTATTCGATTGATTACTTCTTCATTACTGTATTTGTCATCATAGTAATATCCATAGACTCTGCCTTGCATATAGGAGAGTAAGCCATCGATTGTGGTGAATTTCTTACCAGTTTTTTTTACAAATAAGTTATATACTTTATTTGTGGTTTCTGTTTCTTCTTTGAATACTTTTGAATTGATATTTGCATATTTTGGTAATGTTTTATGAGTATCATAATAAATTAATACTCTACTCATCACTTCGGTGAATATGGATGGATGTATCTTGAAATTCTTCCAAGCAATGTAGTTCGGCATTCTTTTATTAGTTTCTACATATTTTACAAGGTTTTTACAACAAGCCAAGTAATCTGCACGAGTTATTTGTCTTGAAAGATAATCACCAGTTGGATTTGGTGATTGTGGATAATTGAATTGATTATATGCTTTTTGTGGTTCAGTTATTGCTTTTGCAAAGAAGTATGCCCATTTACTTGTGATACCTAATTTCTTTTCTTTTTTAACAACTTCCTGACAATTCTTCGCTACTTTAACGATTTGATTATAATTATATTTTCCCATACTTCACCTATACATCTGCTCCTTTATTCGGTTGCATAATTTATTTATTCCTCCTATGCAGTTCTCTTCCATACATTAACAACAAGATATGGTGGCATATTCTTATCTGTACCATCAACACCAGTATTTTGGTTTGTAGCAGTTGTAGATGCAGTATTTGTTGCCCTATTAAATGTAGGTTCGAGATTTGAATATACAAATCCACTACTACCAGTTGTATGTGTTACATTCCATTTTGCAGTTATTCCAATATTTTGATTTGACTCCAAAAATGCAGAATGAGGTGCTTCATGACTATGTGAATTTTGTATGTGAGTATGCTCCACCACTACTGCATCTTTTGAACCATCTGTATCACCTAATGTGTATGTATTATCAATAGTAGGGTTTTCTCCACTTGTTGTTCCACTTGCA
>CACYDA010000215.1 GCA_902773095.1 uncultured Lachnospiraceae bacterium
TATCGATGCAAATGGTAAATGGGTACAGGGTAAAACAAAGTATACAGAAGGCTGGAAGAAGGACAGCAAAGGCTGGTGGTACCAGAACGCAGATGGAACCTATGTAAAGAATGCATGGAAGCAGATAAATGGAAAATGGTATCATTTTGATAAAAACGGATATATGCAGACAGGCTGGTATCAGGAAGGTTCTAATTACTATTATCTCAAATCAAACGGTGTTATGGCAACGGATGAATGGGTTGATGGTGGAAAGTATTATGTTAACAGCAAAGGAATATGGGTAAAGTAAAAAACAATAAAGTTGAATCATGTAATAAAGTGACAATTCAATGAGTTCCTTAATCGTTTATCAGATTTAAGGATAAGAAAACTGAAAAAGGCAGCATTCGTGTATTTACCAGGCGGGTGCTGTCTTTTTCTTAAAACAAAGATCAGTGAACGTGGAAAGATGGGAGGAGGCGGCAGTTGATCATGACCATTACACAAAAATCCCTGCGTATGATTTTGAGTCTTTTGTTCCTGTTTATCATTGCAGCCAGTATCAATGAACTTATGTCAAATGTGTTTTTAATGAGATATATGTCCGCCTTGGTTTTATTTGTCATGGCATTTCGTTTGTTGTTATACTTTTCAGAAAGGATCATAGACCACAGGATTAGACACCAATTGATGGCAGTTGCAGGTCTGATTAGAATTCTTATCGATTTATTAACCACTGTAGTATTAGCGATGGTGCTGACGAATGACAGCCATTGGTGGGTGTTTCATTTTCAACCGGGATACCGGAACTGGGACTCACAGTATGAAAGAGGTTTTTTGTTTTTTGTATTGTATTTTTGGATGATAATATTACTGGCAGCATTTGTGATCGTATTGTTTCATAATTGCAGATTATCGGACAGCAGGAAAATGATCTGGGTACCGATGCTTGTGGTATTGTTTGGTAATCTGTATCTCATCTTATATGCGTTGGGATAGTGGATCAAGATTAAAGGAGAGATGTTTGGAGAGTTTCCTGAGGCGATGTGCTTTATGATGGCAGGTGTCTGGCTTTCGATGATAACGATTGGTTTTATTCCATCCAACGAAGGTTATGAAGCACTGTTTAAAGCTTCCAACCTGGGTGCCGGGATCACAGATAAGGATGGACAGGAAATCTATCGCAGTAAAAATGTGGAAGCGATCAAACAGAGGAAAATCCGTCTTCACAGAAAACAGGTACATGGCGGATATGTGTACTGGCAGGATGACATTACAGAACTGAATGAAATCTGTCGGAAACTGGAGGAAATCAGAGTAGAATTGGAAGAAGAGGCTTCAATCATCCGTCTGGAAAATAGGATAAAAGAAGAAAAGGCGGGATTGAAGCAAAGAACAAGGTGTATGACAGAATTGCAGCACAGGTTTGGTCACAGTCAGAGAAAATCGGCCGTCTATGTGATGAAGTGAAAAATCGCCAGATGGATTTGTGGAAAAACCAGATGATGCTGCTTAAGACGGAGGGAGAAGGAAAGCGTGACAGCAATATTGTGACTGATTTGAATACATTGGCAGAGCATATTGGAATTTCACTGATTTGGAAAGGAAAGCCAAAAACAGAGGACAGAGAGGCACTCTCGCTTTTTTTGCTGATTGCAAGAGAGACCATGATGAATGCAGTAAAACATGCACAGGCAGAGCATCTTTGGATTGAAGTGGAAAATGAACAATCAGGGGAAAATATCAAAGCGGTTTTTATCAATGATGGAAAAAACGTAAATCACCTGTCAGGGAAACAGGTGGTCTTAAAAATATCCGTAAGAAAATAGAGGAAAAGGATGGAAGAATGAAAATAGTGACATCGCCATATTTTAAGGTAGAAGTTGAAATACCTTGTATAATGTGACAAATGACGCAGATGTTGTTTGTTAATGATAGAATTGTTCCTAAGTTGATCAGGAAAATAGAAAGAGGAGGTTAGACATGCCCTATCAGGTATTGATTGTTGAGGATCAGGAGATGCCAAGACAGTTATTAGAAATATTTATTGGACAGAATAAGAATTATCAGCATATGGGTTCTATATCCAATGCCATGCTTGCGGTAGATCTCTGACGTCTGAAAAAGGTGGATTTGATTTTGATGGATGTATGTACAGATTTGGGAAGTAGTGGGCTAGATGCGGCAGAGGAGATTAAACAGGAATTTACTGAGATTAAGATTATTATTGTTACTTCCACGCCGGAGTTTTCATGGTTAAACCGTGCCAGAATGATAGGAGTGGATTCTTTCTGGTATAAGGAAGCGCACAAAGACAGCATTTTGGAGGTAATGGACAAGACGATGAATGGGGAACGCATTTTTCCGGAGGAAACACCTTGTGTTGCCATCGGGAATACGAATAATCATGAATTTACCCGGAGAGAGTTGGAGATTCTGAAAGAATTGATCACCGGAGACAGTAATGCAAAAATCGGTGAGCGGTTGAATGTTTCTGCGGGGACGGTGAAAAGACATATTGAAAATATGCTGAATAAGACTGGATTTCATACAAGAACGGAACTGGTAGCAGAGGCCGGAAGGCTTGGAATCGTACTCAAGTGGTTTTAAAAGATTGTATTTCTCCTGACATTCAGATATAATGAACGTATGATTTGAATTTTTACACAATGAATAAAAATGGGAAAGGCAGTGATTGATGTGAGATTGAAAAACAGAGAGATCTTAATAAAGTTTTTGACAGTTTCATTCCTTGTTTTCACTGCTGTTTGCTGCCACAGTGTTGCGCGTCGGATTGAGATGCCGGTCATCAGCCGTTTTTTAAACTTCATCCGCACATCCATCTATGTCGGGATGTTTTCCGTATGGGGTGTTTCTGTTTATCACAGGTTGGTACAGGTACAGGTGAGACGGTATCTGGTATTTGTATCAGCACTAATGGTATTCTGGATGATTCTGCGTGAAGTTAAGTATCGTTTTATCATCAATCCGGATGCAGAGCGATATCTGTGGTATATGTATTACATTCCGATTCTTGTGACACCGATGATTGCACTGTTTGTTTCTGTTTTACCGGGCAAAAGTGAAGCAGATCGTCTGCCGGGATGGTCATCATTTTTCTATCTTCCAACAGTGATTTTGATTTTGTTGTTTCTTACCAATGACCTGCACCAATGGGCTTTTTGCTTTCCAAAAGAGGCATCTGTCTGGACAGAACATGGTAAGTACCGTTATGGAATTGTATTTTATCTTGCCATCGTATGGGGTGTTTTCTGTTCATTGACCGCAATGACCATCATGATTTTGAAATCGCGTCTGCCAAAACTGCATGGCTTTTTTTGGCTGCCGTTTGTACCCATTGTTGTTGTAATGATATATGTAGTGGCATATGCGCTTCGTGTTCCAATGGTTGCAGAACTTGGCGATATTGCTGCATTTGAGTCATTGCTTTTTACTGCTTTTTTTGAAATATGCATTCTTCTTGGATTAATCCCCTCCAACACCGGATATTATGATCTGTTCTGTGCATCAAAAGAACTCTCTATGCAGATTGTTGACAATCACTACGCTGTGTGTTATGCAGCCAGTGGAACAGAACCGTTTGAAAAAGAAGAACTGATTCGTGCGCAAGAATGTCCTATCGTAACAAAAGATGGAAAACGTCTTCACAATATGCCTATTCGAGGTGGTCACGCAGTATGGATCGAAGAGATTTCTGAACTTTTGAAGCTGACGGAGACACTGAAAAACGTACAGGCAGAATTAAACGATCGCAATGAGATTATCCGGATGGAATACCGGGAGGAACATGAACGTAAAAGGGTTGAGGAACAAAACCGTCTTCTTGATCTTTTGCAGAGTGCAACCCAGACGCAGATTGATAAGGTGAAGGAACTTACAGAGTCATATCCATTGGTCAAAAATCAGGAGGAAAAACATAAGATCATCGCAAAAATTGTGGTGTTGGGAAGCTTTATCAAACGCCGTAAGGATTTTTTACTCTCATTGGAAGATTCTCCTACACTGAGCGTGGAAAAACTGTCTAATGCCTTTGATGAATCTTACCGTTCGCTGCGTTTGTATGGAATTTCCGGGGGGTACACCGTTTATACCGGCAGAACGGATGTTAGTGGTGAATTATTGACACTAGCCTATGATTTTTTTGAGGATGTGTTAGAATGTATCATAGACAAAGCAAGCTGTTTCAATGTGAGTGTTGCTGACGTAGGTGGGTGTTTACGCTGTTCCGTGTTGACAGACTGTGAGGCGGATTTTATCTGTCTGACTGAAAAATATCCTGCAATGCGTATGGAGTGTGATGAAGGGGATTCACAGTTGATTCTTCCGTTGGAAGGAGGGAGGCCATTATGACAGGATATGCGTTGCTTGTACCGGAACAGCGATTGATCTTGGCAGGGATACTCTTTCTTACTGCTCTGGGGGAATTGGCACTTGCCTTATACCGTTTTGTATGTTCCCATAAATGGAAGTACAGTGTTCTCCCAATCGTGATTTATATTTGTCTGCTGATTTTTCTGTCTGTTGCCATTGGAACGCCTGTGACAGAAGAAGCAGTCGCATATCGGATGATGGTGCCGTGGATTTTCTTTCCGATACTTTCCGTGATTGTGATGGCACACAGCTTTGTGCTTCTGTTAAGAGAATATCAGAAAAGCAAACAACAGATTACCCCCAATTCCGTCAAAGAAGCGATTGACCGATTAGATTGCGGCATTTGCTTTGCAGATGAAAGCAACAGACTGATTTTGATTAATCATAGGATGAACCAGCTTGCATTTCAAGTCATAGGGAGTTATCCCCAGACGCTTTCTGAAATCAGACTTGCACTGGAACAGTCAGAAGAAACAGATGGTGCCAGAGATGGTGTCAAAGATGGTGTCAGGAGGATATCCAAAGACCCGTTACTTTACCGGTTTCCAAATGGGAGGATATGGAAATTTCAGGTTGATCTGCTTGAGGCACCGGGACTTGAAGGGTATCAGCAGATGACGGCGCAGGATATGACCGAACTGCATCAGGTCAACGTAGAATTAGAGAAGGATAACAAGGCCATTGGGGAGTCCATCCATAAGATGCAGGAAATGATTTTGCGTATGTCGGATTTGGCACGCGAGCAGGAGACGCTGAATTTGAAAATGCAGATTCATAACGACATTGGTGCAAGCCTGATTTCTCTTTCCGGACTGACAAATGGTGAGAATGAAAAAGATGCACAAACACAGGTTGCTACGTTGAAAAAAGCTCTTGCCTATTTTAGCAGCAGACCTTCTATGGAACGGGAAGGGGGGGATGAAGGTGAGAATGAAGAGAATCTTGCCGGCTTTGCTGAAAAATGTGGCGTTGCGTTAAAGTTTGAAGGGAATTTACCAGAGCATGAGGGGATAAAAAATCTGATCGACTGTGCGGTGCGAGAGTGTATCACTAATTGCGTCCGGCACGCAAAAGGAAGATTTGTCAATGTCAGGCTGACCGAAGAAGGGAATCGGTTTTGCTGCACCATTACGAATGATGGAGATCTACCGGACACACCTGTGATAGAAGGTGGCGGCCTTTCTTCACTCCGAAAAAAGGTAGAGGAAGCAGGAGGACAGATGGAGATTGGCTGTATACCGGGATTTACGTTAACACTTAGTTTTATGAAAAATGAAAGGCAGAGATAAAAATGATTCGAACCATTATTGCTGAAGACAGCACCATTGCTCAAAACTATTTTTTTGATATGCTCACCAAGGATGGAGCGTTTCAGGTTCTTGGCATCTGTAGTGATGCTTTTGAGGCAGAAAAGCTCTGCGATTCAGACAGAGTGGAGCTGGTATTGATGGATGTGATGACGAAGAATCATCATTCTGGTCTTGCGGCAGGAAAGCGAATCAGAGAAAAATGCAAAGGCACAAAAGTAGTAGCAGTGACTTCGTTGATCGATGGGGATGTTCTTGCGGCAGCGAAGGCGGGAGGAGCTGACAGCCTGTGGTACAAGGATTATGGAACGGAGGATTTGTTAGAAGTGATACATCGCACCATGGAAGGTGAGAGGGTATTCCCTGATCGTGCACCGGATATTCGACTGGGAGAAATGTTTTCATCAGAGATTTCCCCTCGGCAGATGCAGGTTTTAAGAAGGTTTGTCATGGGACTTACGTATGATGAGATTGCCGCAGAATTGAATCTTTCCAAACGGGGAGTGAGATGGTATATGGAGGAGATCATGCAAAAGGGTGGGTTTAAAAACCGCCATGAAATGCTCGCAGCTATTTTGCAGAATCAATTGATTGTCACAACGTTAATCGATTCGGAGAAGGAATAATATGCCACATTGTTTGGAACACCCGATTACGCACCGGGTGTTTTTTTGCGTCAAATACGAAATATCAAAGAATGACTTAATTATCGAATACTGTCACAAGTGACAGTGACTTTTACAGCGAAAAACGATAAAATGGATAATAAAATAGTCTGTTTATGCGCTTAAGAAGGAAAGGAGAATGATTATGATGATGAAGAGTAGAATCATCAGGATGATGCTATGTGCTATTTTGATGGTGACAGGGCTATTGTTCTTACAGGTACCGGTCAGGGCAGAGGATGTTTACAGTGGTACCACGGGAGATTGTACGTGGGAGTTTGACCGGGAGACATCGACACTCACCATCAGTGGTTCGGGAGCAACGAAGGAATATACATTTAGTTCTTATCCGGAGTGGCGCAGCTACAAAGATACGATTAAAAAGATTGTCGTTGAAGATGGTGTGACACGTCTCGGAAAGGTGCTGTTTTATCAATGCTCGAATGTGGAGAGCGTGGAATTACCGGATAGTGTCACTTACATAGGGAATAATACTTTTGCAAGTTGTACTTCGCTGACGGAAATTGAGCTTCCAAAAAATTTAGAGCAGATGGATACTTCGGCTTTTGCAGTGACAGGATTGACACATATTACCATTCCTGACAGTGTGACATCCATCGGGGACAGTGTTTTTTACCGGTGTAACAGTCTGACTTCGGTCAAATTAGGAAAAAGTCTGTCTTCTATTGGAGCGGGTGCATTTCGTGAAACAGGAATCATGTCTATCTATATACCGGAAAGTGTCACTTCCATCGGAAAATATGGTGTGGGGTATAATGGTATTTCCAGTGTACCGGATGTGCAGGAAGGATTTGTGATTGTTGGAGAAAGTGACTCTTATGCACAGACCTATGCAGAGGAAAATGGCATTTTGTTTGAGACGCAACCGGTATATGATCTGATCATTGACGGTGTGGCGGTGACAGGCGCCAATTGTGAGGATATTCTTGGAAATGGAGTTTTTGCATACGAGAACGGCGTGCTTACCATTAATGGTGACTATAACGGGGAAAACGATACTGCATTGATAAAAAATGGGATACAAGGATTGACGGTCAGAGTGGCAGGTGATTCTGTTTTGACCAGCTGCAGCAGCGGCATGATCACCACGACGGATATGACGATCGAGGGAGATCACAGTCTCACTATTGATTGTCCGGGCTCTGGCATTATCACTGAGGAAGATCTGGCACCGGAGAATACCCTGACCATCCAAAATCTTTCACTGAAAGTGAACGGTGCATGGCCACTTTCCGGGAATGGGGACACCAGACTGGTAGTGGACAATGCAGATATTTACGCTGTTGTAAGTCAAGAAAGTAATGGTTTTGCTATTGGAACTTTTACGAATGGAATTGATCTGAACGGCTGTACCATCGTTCTGCCAAAAGAGGGCGCCGTTAAAGATGGAAAAATCGTAGATTCCTATGGAGGCAAGGTACAGGAAGTCATCATTGAAAAACCGGTGGAATATGATCTTTGGATTAAGGACACGATAGTGACAGATAAGAATTGTGCTGATATTCTCGGGGATGGTTCTTTCTCCTTTGACCCGGAAAAATTGGTTCTTACCATTAAAAAGAGTGTCATCATAAAGGATGAATGGATTGTGGCTTCCAAAATTGATAACCTGATCATAGAGACTGCCGGGGATGAGACAATCATTTTGAAGGTCGAAAAAGAGGGAATTCCCATTTATTTGTATGGAAATACAACAATCAGAGGAACTGCCGGATTAGTTTTAATAGGGACTGGTGGTATAGCATTAGAACAGGATTGTAACCTGACGCTGGATCATATCAATCTTTCTATCTATGCAAAGATTTTAGGAATTTTCAATTATAGTAGTCTTATATACGAACAAACTTTTTCGCAATTGAAGATTGACGGTTGTAATCTTTTGATTGATGTTTCCACAGAGTACGAGGATTCTTTGTGTGCCATTGGTGGATTTGATGTTGATTCGGGGATTATTCTGAAAGATTGTAGTATCACTGTTCCGGAAAATGCTTCCATAGCGAATGGTTTCATTATGAAAGAAGATGACACTTATGCAATGAGTGTACAAATTACTTCAAAGTCCGCAGGCACGTGGAAGCACGATCAAAACGGCTGGTGGTATCAGAATGCTGACAAGACCTATCCGAAGAACCAGTGGAA
>CACYDA010000216.1 GCA_902773095.1 uncultured Lachnospiraceae bacterium
AGATCATAAGTACCGATTTCATCGATGAACTTACCATCTCTAGGTGATCTTGAATCTGAAACTACTACTCTATAAAAAGGAGCCTTTTTCTGTCCCATTCTTCTTAATCTGATTTTTACTGCCATTTTGTTTTCACCTCCTTAAGGTTTTCTGAAATATCTATGTTAAAAAGGAAGTTTAAATAAACCCTTTTTACCACCTTTTCGTTTGCCGCCCATCATACCGGACATCTGTTTCATCATCTTCTTGCTCTGTTCATGCTGTTTTACAAGCCTGTTGACTTCCGAAATATCAACACCTGCACCTTTGGCAATTCTGTTCTTTCTGGATACATTCAGGATAGAAGGATTGCTTCTCTCCTCAGGAGTCATCGAATAGATAATCGCTTCGATTCTTCCAATTGCTTTATCATCCGGTAACTGCGCTCCCTTTAACTGGTCACCCATACCGGGAATCATTGACAACAGTTCTTCAAGGCTTCCCATCTGCTTAATTTGCTGCATCTGCTCAAGATAATCATCAAAACCGAATTCTGCCTTTCTGAATTTCTTCTCAAGCTCTTTTGCCTTTTCTTCATCTACAACAGCTTCTGCCTTTTCAATCAGTGTGAGAACATCTCCCATTCCCAGTATTCTGGAAGCCATTCTGTCAGGATAAAACTGTTCCAAGTCAGACAGTTTTTCTCCCATACCTATATATAAAATAGGCTTTCCGGTAACTGCTTTCACTGACAATGCAGCACCACCTCTTGTATCGCCATCCATCTTTGTAAGGATGACACCATCAATACCGATTTTTTCATTAAATGTGCTTGCGACATTGACAGCATCCTGACCTGTCATCGCATCTACAACTAAAAGTGTATCATCAATTTCGATATTTTCCTTAATCTCAATCAGCTCATTCATCATATCTTCATCAATATGAAGTCGACCTGCCGTATCAATAATCACAATATTGTGTCCATTCTTTGCTGCATGCTCTAAGGCAGCTTTCACAATATTGACAGGCTTATGTCCTGTACCCATCGCAAATACTTCAACACCCTGCTTCTCACCATTAATCTTTAACTGTTCTATGGCAGCAGGTCTGTATATATCACAGCCGACCAAAAGCGGCTTTCTTCCTTTTGCCTTGAACTTTCCGGCAATCTTTGCTGTTGTGGTTGTCTTACCGGCACCCTGAAGACCTGTCATCATAATGACGGTAATCTCATTTTGCGGTTTTAATGTAATCTCAGTTGTCTCACTTCCCATCAGCGAAACCATTTCTTCGTTTACAATCTTGATTACCATTTGTCCCGGTGTCAGACTATTCATTACCTCTGTACCAATGGCTCTTGCTTCCACCGATTTGATAAACTGTTTCACAACCTTGAAATTGACATCCGCTTCAAGAAGTGCCATCTTAACTTCTTTCAATGCAGTCTTTACATCTGCTTCTGACAATTTACCCTTGCCTCGAAGATTTTTGAATATATTTTGAAGTTTATCTGATAAACTTTCAAATGCCATTATACTTCCTCCATCAATTGAAATTTCAAATATGAATGCTCACTTTAAAGCAATTCGTACTTAGTCCTATATCTCATCTAAAATCTTATCTGCGACTGTAATAACCTCATCGATTAGTTCTCTGTTTCCACCTGACATAAACTTTTCCAAAAGTTCTTTGATCAATGTGACATCTTTTTTCGTAGTATTAAACTTTTCCACAAGGTGCAATTTTTCTTCATAATCCCGTAAAATCTTGTCACATCTTTTAATCAGATCATGAACACCTTGTCTTGATATTCCTTCTTCCTTGGCAATCTCCGTCAAAGACATATCATTAAATACGACATCTTCATAAATCTTTTTCTGATGTTCATTCAGTAATTCACCATAAAAATCGTATAACATAGATTGTTCCACTATTTTTATCAATCTCATCACCTACTCTAATATCGTGTCAAGTTTCACCACTTGACAGAGTATACAACACAAATAAAAATCTGTCAAGTATTTTTTCTTGACAGATTTTATTATCATCACATCCACTTCACATGACAACAGAAATCCTG
>CACYDA010000217.1 GCA_902773095.1 uncultured Lachnospiraceae bacterium
CGGCAAAGTGCCGTAAAACGGGGCATTTTGGGGCTTTTCGTGACAGGAGAATTTTATGATTAAGATACTTTTCGTGTGCCACGGCAATATTTTCCTGGAAGCCTGAAAGCCTTGTAAAATAAGGAATTGTGAGATTTGAAAATGAAATTTACCAACGATTTACCAATTTTGACTTAGAAATATGATTGATGAAAGAATTGTGTTGGGAGCTTAGTACTTATAACAACAGAAATGTAGTTTGAAGATTTAAAAGCTCTGCAAGACATAAAAACTTAACAATTTTTATGTCTCAATAAGGAGGTTTTATGATATAATATAGAAAAGTAGGTGACAGATAGAGAGTATTGTGATATACTTCGCCTGTTCGTTTTAGTAAAAAGTAGGAGGTGTGCTTATGCAATATATCGGTAGTGAACTGCAAGATAGAATGAATTTGTTAGGCATTGATATTTCTGCTTTGTCTGAAATTACTTTTATGGATGAAAAAATAATTAGTGGTATTATCGAAGATAGAATCCCGTATGAGGATGTGGATGAATTTGATATGTCATTAATTTGTTGTGCTCTTCATTGTGATGTCGAGTATTTTGTTGATGATAAAGTAAAGAGTAAAGATTTACTTATTTCGACAATGAACAGAGGAAAGGATTCTATTAAATCTAAGAAAGTTAAGGCTGAAATTCAGGATTATATTAAGGATTATTCTTTTGTTAATGAAGTAATGTTGGAAGAAGTGTAAAGTTGTGTAAAGAAAAGAGGTATTCTTTTGACAAAAAATATTCTAGAAGCAGTAAATATCGTTAGGGAATTCTTTGGAATAGAAGATTATCCTGGCGATTTTTTTTCTCGTTTAGAAAAGGTGGATTATACAAAAGAGTATAGGTTGTTGTTATTTAAGGAAGATATAGATAAACTGTCAGGATTCATAGGTTATGGAGTGGATGATTTAGCAGTTATCTGTATTAATTATAAGAGAACCTATGGGCATCAAAATTTTACATTGGCGCATGAATTGGGACATTTGTTCTTGCATAAAGGTGTTAGTATTTCTGATGATGATCATGCATTAGGTTATTCCGGTGATAAAGTTGAAAAGGAAGCAAATGAATTTGCAAGTGAATTACTTTATCCTGAAGAATTTTTAGTTAAAGATCATTTTTTTGCCATACAGCAAGATCTGTATCTGGAAAGCAACCGGAAGGAATTGGGCGAGTATATAGATAAACTCTGTCGCAGATATTGCTTAAGCTATGAAATGGTTTTGAGAAAACTTCTTTATAAGAACAGACAAGCTAAGCAGTATAGAAAAATCAGAAAAGAAATTGTAAAAGCAATTGGCGGAAAAGTTTCTGAGGTATTTGAAAAGGATTTCTATTCTGTCAATGAGGAATTGCCGCAATATCAAAGATTTATGAAACCTTATTTAGAGTTAGAAGAAAAAGTAGATAGACTAGTAGCAAAAGGAAAGATTGGTAAAGCAACAGGAGAATCTATTAAGTTAAGAAGTGGAGTGAAAAACAGTTAATGTATTATTTGGTTGATACGAATGTTTTCCTTCACGCTATTTGTGATGAAATTTACACGGTTGCAAATCTTTGTAAGGAAAACAATCAAGAGCTGACAATTACAGAAACAATATTAAAAGAACTGGAGCCAGGGTATTATTTGGAAATTGAAGATGAAACAGTTAAGGAAATATATAATGTAGTACATAATCTTACCTTTGGAACAATGGGAATAAAGATAATTCGTTTGGTAAAATTAGAAGAAATACCTGGAGCAAAAGCGGAATTAAAGAAAATCCGTAAACGATTCTATGATTGGATGAAAGATCCTAATTACTTAAGGCATCTCATTGAACAAGGGAAAATATCAAATGATGATATTAAAAAGAAAAGTTTTAGAAATAAGGACATGGGCGAATGTGAATTAATAGCCATTGCAACAGTTTCATCAGATGAATATCAGATTGTAACAAACGATAAAGGTAGAGTTTTTTTGCATCCTGAACAGAATTTGTTTAATGAATATGCATCTGAACTGGGACTAGCAGTATTAAGTAGCGCTGAGTGGTTACGTCAAATAGGTCATAAAAAATAATTAGAGGGTGTTCTATAGGATGGTTTTTGTATAGATCATACTCTTTGTAGTATACATTTCAATGTATCTCCCCTTTTAACAAGTTATTACTGACAGGTGGTTTTAATTTGCTGATTTTGCAAGATTTGTGTCTTTAAGTCGAAATATATTAATTCTATATAATATAGTTTGATAATTAATCCTGTTATTACTATGATATCCATGTGTGATGTTCGTGGTGATAACAGGTCTTTTTTTCACTGATTCTTAAAATACATCATCAGCCTGTCTCTTCGATTTGAATCTGAGAGAGTCTTCTCGACTGTAACACCAGTTGTTTTATTATTCTCTACCATTTTTAAATAATCAGCAATAGCAACATTAACTTCTTTATTCGTAAATTTCAAATAAACCGTTTCAGGAATGTAATCTCCATTTTCATTTTTATCTGCTGATATCTTTAATTTGGCTTGCTTTTCCAGTTGGATAAGCAGACTCATAACATCGTTCACAGAGATAATCTCGTGAGGCTGAAGAACTGAGATGCTGATACCAAGGGCATCGGCAATTTTCTGTATCTGTTCCGGTTTGGGATTTCGATACCCGCATTCATACTTTTTGATTGTAGAAACATGTATGC
>CACYDA010000218.1 GCA_902773095.1 uncultured Lachnospiraceae bacterium
GGTGCTCCTCTGTCACTGATACTGAATTCATTATTGATCATAAACAAATCTGCCTCATTTGTCTGTTGAATAATAGAAGAACTAATACATTCAGAAAGATTTGTAACCGTATCATAGTAATCAAGAACAAATCCGTCTTCTGCCAGACATATATCGCCTGCAAATGAAATATGAGCCCCATCTTCATGACATGTTACTGTATCGTAGTTTTTTATTTTCATAAACTCATCCAGATTAACAATCAAAGATTTACCGGTATATTCATACATCCTTTGTTCTATTTCATCACTACTATCAGCATCCAGTTTCAATATGATTTCATCACCATATTGCTTGGCAAACCATTCTATAAACTCATCTGTATCCAAATCAGAATAATTCAAGATCAAATATTCATCTGCAGCCGGTAAACTTGTTTTAAGAGTATCCTTGATTTCTTTTACTTTTGCACTATTCTCAGTATTTTCATTTCTATTGTCATCTTCTTCTGATTTTTGACCATCTACAAGTATTTCTGTTGTAATACCAGATGTTGAATTGCGCTCCTGATTGGTACAATAAGCATATATCATTCCTTCCAATACAAATATGATTAAAAGAACACGAATAAGCAAGCCTATCCTTCTATTCTTCTTCATGAATATCCTCCCAGACTACATAATTTCCTTTTGTTCTCTTCTTCATATAATACAATGCTTTATCTGCATTTTTAAGTGCTTCATTAATATGCTCCATCGAACCATCTTCCGAAAAAGCAATACCAATTGAACATGAAACAAGCTTATGTTTAGGAATGGTAACATCTTTATGCAGATATTCGCTGACAACAGGAACAAATCCATCACTGATTGCCTCATAGATATGTTCTGCCACCTTTCGTGCCTCTTCCTTCTTAATATTATTAAGTATGATCAGAAATTCATCCCCACCATAACGAACAGCATATCCAATATTTTTTGCAACCTCTGAAATCACTTTTGAAAACTCTTTTAAAATAACATCACCAACATCATGACCAAAGGTATCATTATAATACTTAAAGTTATCTAAATCAGCATACAGAATAGATATCATATCACTACAATTTGAATACTGCTCTAGTTGTTTTGTAAGACCTTGTCTATTGTATAATCCAGTAAGCATATCCGTTACTGCAAGTTCATTTAACTTTTTATTCATCTCAATAATATTATTTTTACTGATGATTCGTTCAATACCATTATTGAGCTGGATGATTGCCGTTTTCATAATCATCAGACGTTCTTCGTCCATAATGATCCGGTTATGTCTGAAATTTTTATGGCGATTCACTATTCCAATAAAGATGGCACTGATACTATTCTCGTTATATACCGGAATTCCCACAAATGTCATAATATTATCCGAATCAAACAGTGAAGTAATATCATTATAATGAGAAAACGTTTTTGAATTTCTATTCGCAATAAATTCTCTTCGTGTATGAGTAAATGTCAAAACCACCTGATCGAAATCAACATCACCACTAAGATCTTTATAGATGACACTCGCTTTCCCATCATTCACTTCCAAAAATAACAATTCATCCAGATTAAAATTCTTTTGAAGCGTTTTTAATCCATTATTGATTGTTTCATTATAGTCTAAATCATCTCGATTTAACATCTCCTGCCACATAGACATAAACCGGATATCTTTTTTACTCTCCATAAGCTGGTTTTCTTTTCCTCTACTATACGCAAGAGCGATCATATCATCCAAAGTAATACTGCCAAAATCCGATGGAAGCCCATTAATTGCTACATTTTTCTTCTCAGCAATATATAAAAGCCTCTTGGATTTAATCATATATCCATTCCTATTACAATAATCTCTACCATAATCTAGTATTTCAAATGCTTCTTCTTTTTTTCCAAGTCTCATATAATAGGCATAATACTCTGAAATAAACGTAACAACAGAATAAAAAGCCGTCGTCTGACATCGTTCAAAATATCTTCTGGCATTGCTGAAATTTTCATTTGCGCTTACATAATCACCACTGTTTTTCTCCAAAATAGCAGTAAGCATATAATACAAGAACAACTCTTCACTTAATTGGATATCTACTTGTTCCTCTTCCGTTTCATTATTAAGTAATATAGCAACATTTAATTTTACATTACCAAGTACCTTATAACATTTATACTCATTTCCCGATTTGTAATATGCCAATGAAAGTAATGCATAAAGCTTTGTCACATTACAAATCTGAATTGTCTGCATTCCCAGATTATCCAAAATCTTAAACACAGTATTCATATAACTGACCGCAGACAAATAATCTTCTGCACAAATACAGTTTTGCGCCATATTATAAAGTGCTTCTGCAATTTCCTCAGGATTTTTGACTTTATATAATATATCGACAGCCTCCATAAGACTATTATTTGCCTTTGCATATTCTTCAGCAACCATACTGCTGTATCCCATTCCCATCAGCATGTGTGCTTTTCTGCTTTCATTGTGCTCCTTGCTGATAATCTTATATTTTTCATCATAAAAAGAGAATAAGCTTTTATAATATCCTCGTTCACTGAACATAATAATATATTTCGTGTAAGCAGATAATAAAAAGCATGTATTCCCAATATATTTTCCCAGTCTGATTGCCTCTTTGTAAGTTTCAGACATAACACCTCCTGCCATTTTTTTGATTGTCTCATCATCATTGTCAAATCCAAAAATCAAATAATAAGCAAGTGTATTCAAATAATTATATTTTCTCAGTTTGTCAATCATGTCTTCCTTTATTTCCACTTTTGAAAAGTCAATAGAAAACACATTTCTCCATCCTCCAAATTGTGCCCCCTGGTATAATACCTCAGCATTAAAGATTAATTCCTCGTCCCCTATTTTCTTTGCGAGTTCTATACATTTAGAAGCATATTTTTCTGTCAATTCAGATTGCGTCAACAGCATTTGCAGCTGATAACAGATATAATTATATTGATAATCACATAATAAATCTTTATTTTTATCATATAGCGAAGTCAATCGTTCGCTCATAAACAACGCATTATTAAAGTCCTTTTTCAGAATATAACAAAAAGCTGCATGAAAATAAAGTAAAAAGCGATCTTCCTTATTCACTTTTACTTTATCTTCTACAATTCTATTATGAATCACATTGATATAATACTCCGCATCATCAAGGGCCAATGTATTTACCAAATTATTGATTTTTCTTAAATGTTCTTTAAAATACTTTGTATCAGGAAGAAAATGTTTATCCACGTATTCCTTAATAATCACATCACTTTCCCATTCAAACAGAATTCCTTTATCATCTGCTAAGTTTGTGATTTTTTCCAATTCTTTATTGACATAAGAAACAGACTGATGCGCCTCATTATAGATTACCATAAGTTTCATATTACAAGACTGGGGATCATCCATTAGTTTTTTTATAATATTCAATGTTGACAAAGAACAGTATTGAATATTATTAATAAAAAGTAAAACATTTACTTTTTTTGCAATAAAATTATAACTATTGATGATAGATTCCGCAAATTTTCCCATTTCGAATGTTGTTTCTGAAACAACGATGGCTTCTTTTCGATTCACAACACCTTCACTCATATATGAAATAAACAATTCTTTATGTAATGAATACACCTCACATTTATCAATAAAATCTTTTACTGACATTTCAAATTGATAAAATCGATGATAAAAATGTTTTATTCCATTCAAAAATGGTTCATAAGGTTCTTTGATATCCCCACTATTAAATGAATGATAAAAAAGGTCATCTTTATATACACTGCCAACTGTCTCTTCTATATATTCCTTATTAAAATGCACAGTATTATAATGTTTGATAAACATCATATTACCTGAGATATTATCTGTCTTTTGTAAAAATGAATAAAATAAATTCTGAATATATGTTGTATGATTCATGAATTTCCCTCTGCGGTATAATATAGTTATTACTTATTCCAACAGTTACTTCTAAAATACCCAAATCCTATTACTTACTGAGTACTGATAATTTATCAGCAATATCTTTATTCCTCTTCATTAATTTCTTATTGTTATAGGATACTAATACGTTTTCAATACGTTTCATTACCATTTCTCGTATAAAAGGCTTAATGATATAGTCATCAACACCTAACGAAAACAATTCCGTCTGGGACTGCTTTGTGTCGTCCGGTGTTATCACTACGACTGGAATGTCATTGAAATCCGGATTACTTTTGATTAGTTTCAAAAGTTCCTTTCCATCCATATTTGGCATCACCAAATCTAGTACGATGATATCGATTTGTTTCTGATCTGTTAATACTTTTATTGCATCATCCCCACTTGCAGCTTCTACCACCTCATATTTTTCCTTGAACATATCTCTTAACATAATTCTCTCTAACTTATAATCATCCACAATCAGCATCGTCTCACTTCTCTTTAAGCTGCCAAAATCTGAATTTTTAATCTCAGACAACATATTGTCAATTTCTTTTTGGATTGTTACGTCATTCAATGTTCCGATAATGACATCTTTGTTTGCAATACTGTGGATATACTGAAGCCTCATATTCACCCATAAAGAAGTTCCATCATTTTTCATTCTAAGATACTCCACTTTACTGGTCTTTTTATTGCTGGCAACATCATCAAACGCTCTTAAAACACTTTCCCGATACCTTTCATCAACCATTTTCAGAGGCTCATTATACATTAATGCAATATCGTCATTGCCAATCATATTATAATATGCTTCATTGACTCTCAAAAACTCAACTTCATTTCCATCAACCTCGAAAATAGCAATGGGCTGAAGCTGATTACCGAACAAAATCTCCATCTGTGGATTCTTTTCAAACAGATAGTTGATATCAATATCTTCATCAATCACAATTTCATTTCCATCAACGGACTGATTATCATCAATGAGTTTAATATAATCACTTTCCGGCATTGGTCTTGCAAAGAAAAATCCTTGAACATAATCACATCCAATACTCTTTAAAAATCTTTTCTGGCTGGCAGTCTCGACACCTTCCACAATCACAGGAAGTTTGAGCCACTTTGCCATTCTTATGACAGATGCTAAAATATTCTCTCCTCTTCCCGGAATATCTGTTTTAGACAAAAACCTCATGTCCACTTTTAATACATCCACCAAAATATCCTTTAGAACATTAAGTGAAGAATATCCACTTCCAAAATCATCCATCATAATCACAAACCCATGTTCTCTGAATTTTGCAACTACTTCCTTGATAGAAAACGGATCGTCTGTATACGCACTCTCTGTCAATTCCAGATTCAGTAATTGTGGTGGAATCCCATACTGATCAGTAAGTTCTTTAATCATATTCACAATATTAGGATTATACATATTCACCCTTGATACATTGACTGAAACCGGATAAATATTTCGTCCTTCATCAATCCATTTCCTAATATATTTACATGTTTTTTCCCAAACATAATAATCCAATTTTGATATAAAACCATTTTTTTCAAATACAGGAATGAATTCTCCGGGCATGACCATTCCCTTTTTTGGGTGGAACCACCTTACAAGTGCCTCAGCCCCATAAGGTTTATTGGTCGCCAAACTATATTTCGGTTGAAAATAAACATCAAACTGTTCATTATCTATTGCACTCTGCATTTCATTAACGATTTCCTGCTCCTTAATAAAAGCACTTCCCATTTTTTCATTATAGAATGTATAAAACTTAATATAATTGTCCTTACTATAATCCGCTGCCAGATTTGCCCTGTTATAAATCGTTGACATCGGAAGGTTATTATCTTCAATGACATACAACCCCATATTGGGAACAATATCATATTCCACTTTATATTTCGACAATTCATCACGTATCGAAGAAATCTCATCTAAAATATTACTCTCATCATACTCATGACATATACCAAAAATATCTGATTCAATTTTTCCATAAGTGCAATTTCTCATACTACCATATTTTTTTCTAAGAAGTGAATCACTAACATACTTTAACAATTCATCTCCACTGTTTGCTCCAAAAAAAGTATTAAACTGCTGCAGCTTATCAATATCAAATCTGATAAATACAAACTGTTTATCTTTGTTATTACGAATCAGATTTGTTGTTACTTCATAAAATTTTTCCTTATTATACAATTTTGTCAGAGAATCAAGCTGTGCCAGTTCTTTTAACTTTTTAAATGCCGAAATCCGATTTCTGTAAATCGTATTTTTGATTCTCGCTTTGATAATATCGCTGTCAAATGGTCTTCTTATGAAATCCCAGGCTCCTAATTCAAGCGCTCTTTTTTCATTATTACCGGCTGTAATCACAATCACAGGAATATCTTTCAGATTATCATCATGGTTGATCTCCATCAACAATTGAAACCCTTCGTTAATCGTAGAATTCAAATCAAGCAAAACTGTAGCGACGACTCTGTTTCCATCATTTAAATATTTTCTTCCTTCATCACAGTTTTCACAATCTAATATAATATAACTTTCCTCTTTTCCATCATCTAAATGATATGTAATCCTGGCATCTTTTGTAATATTTTTCAATTCTTCCCTGCTTGATTTTTCGTCATCGATAATTAATATTGTTCTTCTTTCTTCCATAATACCGCCTCCATTTTGAAGCAAATTCCCTATAAAATTAAAAGATTCTCCTTTTTATTTACTTCATTTATTTACTCCTTTTTTTCAACGAATCTACTGTGCCTCCGACGTCAGAGTTTCTTCCTGAATATCTGTAGTTTCTTCCGGCTCAGTTGTTGTGTCAATCTCCGTTGAAAGTTCGACTGTTCTACAGATGATCAATTTAATCGTTTTACTATTCGATAATCCACTTTGATCCGATACCTTATAGATCACAGAATACTCACCGGCCGTCATAACATTATTTATGGTAATGGCATCGATACCTTCAAATTGACCATTATTGATCATAATTGCACTGCTGTCACCCTCTACATAATCATAATACTGTGCTGTAAATTTATTTTTCAATGATTCCAATACTTTTTCATAATTCTCTTCTTCACTTAATGCTTCATTATAACTATATCTCAATGTTTTAACAGAATCATCCTCCCATTTGTTACCATTTACAAGAATCGTTGGAAGATCTCTTACGAACAAAACCGCTTTCTGACTAAGCGATGTACCATCAGAATCTTTATACCCATATTCAACTGTATATTTTCCCGGAATCTTAAAAGCATTTTCTTTTGTAACCATATTACCCGCAGTATTTGTAATACTGACCGTCACCTTATCATTAACAGGATTTCCATGTGTGTCAGTTGCTGTAACACCATCCATCAGATCAACACTCTTTGATAAATTTGTCACCAACAATTTCTTTGAGAGTGTCAATTTTGGTTCGTATTTCAACTCGTCACTGATCATGATATTCATATCTACTAGTTCGTTAATACCATTTACCCTTCCTTTACTGGTATACTGCCATACTTCGTACTTAAATGGAAGTGAAGGAATCTTGTCACCATATGTAAAAATGTTCGAACTATAATTGTCCGAATAATACTTTTCAAAATACCATGCCATCCAAATCTTATATTTTGCTGCCAGATTTGAATAATTCACTCTTCCGAGATAATCCGATTTGCACATGTATACCATAGGAGTATAACCATTACTTGCAACTGCATCGCAAAATGTCGAAATAATACTTGTCAGTTTTTGAACTGAGAGTCCGGAATAGGTTCTATATCCTTGTGTCGTTTCCCAGTCTATGACTACCGGAAGAGAAATCTGATATCCTTTAATATAATTCAATGTAACAGATGCTTCTTCCAAAGCTTCCTGCTCTGTGGTTGCCTGCGAAAAGAAATACACTCCTACCTTTATGCCATTTTTCGTTGCTTCTTTGATATTTTCATCAAATTTCACATCTTTGCCAAGAGCTCCTGTCTCATATCCTCTGTATCCAACCCTGATAAAAGCATAATCAATTCCTGAAGCCTTTACTGCTGCCCAGTCAATCTTTCCCTGATGATAGGAAATATCAATACAATTCGAATAACAATCACTGTTTTTTTCTGTGGAATTTTTGGTAGACGCCTTTCCCATCTCCGGATAGGAAACAACTACTTCTGCAGGCTTGATTACTTGATTGACTGCATCATCCTTTAACTGTTCTGTGCTTACTTTGATATATTGAATAGGAATTGTCTCTCTTTCAACAATTTGATTAGAGATCGGCGCAGCCGTTGTTGCCGGTTGCTGCTGCGCCGTCGTCAATTCTTCTTGAGATGTCTGTTCTGTCGACTCAGCAGCTGTTGTATTCGCTATAATATTCTTTGTTTTAACATATTTCTTAGTAAGCGTCTCCACCTCGGTAAAAGACTCTGACTCTATAACGATCTCTGTCTCGCTACCGGAAGCTTCTTTTGTGTTTCCATTAATTTTGCATACTACTATAACAACAACAATTGCCGCAATCCACACACCGGCTACTGCCGCAACTGCCTTTTTATTCTCAACTCCTGATACCCGGTTCTTAAATTTGTCCACAATCTGACCGGGTAATAAACCTTTATCTTCCAGTTTTTCTTTGCATTTGCTGATAATGTTCATTCTCTTATCTTCTCCCTTTCCATTGATTTCTCTGTTATGTAAACATAACAATTTTGAACAAGAATACCTTATATTAGTATACTATTGAATTATATTTTTTTCAACATTATCAACAAAAATTTATAATTTTTTTTACAAAAATATGACATTTTTATATCAGTAGTGAAGATCAGGTTACATCATTTCGTAAATATCTATAATTCCACGTTCTTTAACGCCTGATTCATTGGTATCTTTCTGATCTTTTGATACAAAAATGCTGCAACGATCACATAGGATACCACCGTAAGAGCAAACACCTGTACAAATACAATTGGCTTTACATAGTATGAAACCCATCCGGAAAATTCAACCATAAACATATAGTACAATTCTTTCATCACATAATATGAGATTGGAATACTGATCACTGCAGAAAGAAATGCTGCAATTCCGGTTGCCGTCACGTACAATCTGCTCACTTCCCGATCACTATATCCCAGTATTTTCACCATAGAAATCGCTCCTGTGTTCTTTTCAATTACCACTTTTGACAGCAGATAAATGATCAGCACAGACATCAATACAGCAAAACCGGCCAGCATCGGCATCATACCACCAAACGAATCATTTAGCTGTGAGGTTACTTTTAACATATCTGTTCTTGTTATTTTAGTAAGAATAAGATGTTCATCAATCTCATCCAGTTTCTCATCTGACAGATATGCATTAAAAAAATCTTTGTCAAGTTCAAATACTTCTCTATATCTGTCACTGTTCATAAAAATAGCAAGTCCCTGTGGATAATAATAACTGTCACCAATCACAAACTCATATCCTGTATCTGTAAATTCAGATTTTACCTTAATCTTATCTCCCACTTTTAACTTGTATTTTTCAAGAACTGCTTCTGAAACAACTACTGATTTCGCATCATCCATCAATTTGATATCCGAAAAATATTTAGATTTTTTTTCAATACCATATACTGTAATCTCATCTTTACGAGTCCCTTTCATATCATTCACTAAAGAACCCATGATGCATTTTTCAGCATTTTCGTTATCAATCTCAACAGGCATTTTCAAAATATACTGGTAATTCCCCTTCATATTATTGATAATCTCATCTCCGTTATGATTTAATAATGGTATCATCATTAATCCAAACAATGCAAGGATACCGGCAAAAAGAATCCCTACAAAAAGCATGATATAATTTGGCATATTCTGAATGATGATTCTCAATTTAAATCTCATCATAAATGAAAATGGCGGAAGCTTTAATGCCTTGGAATTTTTATTTTTTTTCAAATCATGCCTTAAAAATTTAAGAGGCGAAAGTTTTAACCTGCTGTTGAGCACAAGAAGATTGACAATAATCATAACAATTGCAGGTATAATCGTCGTCATAATGAATGCATCCGCATTCCACAACGTTTCATATGTTGTAAGGCTATAACTGTTATAATACATATCTACTACCATAAACTTAAATACGGTATATCCCAGAATATTACCAACAATTGAAGCAATCAAGGTAACCATAATCGGAAGCACCATATAATGTCTTAACATTTCCCCTTTTGTGTAACCTGATGCCCGAAGCGTACCAATCACTGCTGATTCTTTATCAATCGTACTGATTGTCGTTATGGCAAAAATGAACGCAAGAATAACAATAATGACATACAAAAGTACAGTGACCATCGACTTATCACTTCCCATATCATTCCCGGTGAAATGAATCGCCTGATTATCCGGCTCCGCAACAAAATTAACAATACCTGCATTTTCTTCAATCAATGTATTTTTAATCTCCTCATTGATTTTTTCCTTCTGCTCATCCGTTAAATCATTACTTTTTTTCCTACCGTCCTCTGCATGAATTTTCCATGAATAGGAATAGAAAACCTTTCCGGATTTGTATGTTTCAAATTGATCTTCTGATACAATCCCAACACCAAAATGAGTTGCATCAAACATAAGGTCATTATTGTCACTGAATAATGCACTATAATCCGGTAGTGCGATCATTCCTGTAATTTTATAGTCGGTGCCACCTAGTGTGACCATATCTCCAATCTTTAAATTACTTTTTTGTGAAAAAAGTCTGTCTAATGCAATCTGATTTTTTTCATCAGGTAATTTTCCATCAATGACACATACCCTGTTAACTTCCTTCCTGTCAGTAAATATCCTCACCTTTCTCTGGTCATCAATTTCTTTTTCAACATAAAAATTTTCATAAATGTTTGCGTATTCTTCTATTTTTTCTTTTACTTCATCTGAAATTTCTTTGTCCAGCTCAAAATTCCCATCTTCAATATTGTATTTTTCAAAACTTCCATCATAGGCTGCTCTCATACTGTTATCTGCTACATAAAATCCTGAAATAAATCCTATTGTTGCAGCGATAAAAATAAATATTGCAATATTTTTTCCGAGTTCCTGTTTTAATTCCCTTGCAATCCTTTTATGCAACGGATTCTTGATCCTGTTCTTCTGTTTCTGATTCATCTTCATTCCTCCTGCCTCTACCAATCAAGGTCCTGTGATTTTGTTCTGACTTCATTCACATACTCTTTTCGAATCTGACCATCTCTTAATTTAATGACTTTGTCAGCCATTTGCTTTAATGCATCATTGTGAGTAACCATGATAATTGTGCATTGATACTTTTCATTCACTTCTTCAAGGAGAGCCAAGATCTCTTTTGATGTATTGTAATCAAGAGCGCCTGTGGGTTCATCACATAGTAATAAATCCGGATTTTTCACAACGGCCCTGCCGATTGCCGTGCGTTGTTGTTGTCCTCCTGACAACTGATTCGGCATCTTGTCTTTGTGCTCCCACAAACCAAGTGTTTTGATCAAATCATCAATGTCAAGCGGTGATTTACTAAGATAAGCTCCTACTTCTATGTTTTCTTTTACAGTCAGATTAGGAATCAGATTGTATGCCTGAAAAATATATCCAAGATGATTTCTTCGATACAGAGAAGTTGCTTTTTCATTCATTTTTTCTAACTTATCACCGTCTATGATAATCGTTCCTGCATCAGCAGTATCAATTCCGCCAATAATATTCAATAACGTTGATTTTCCAGAACCTGATGCACCGAGCAAAACACAGATCTTTCCTTTTTCAACTTCAAAACTGATTCCTTTTAATACTTTTACACTGCTATCTCCTGTTTTGTAACTCTTTTCCAAATTTTCTACTTTTAAAAACATTATGCCACCTATGCCCTGATGATTCCTATTTCAATAAAGAATCCTGATTCATCACAGACATTTATCCTTTCTATCAATTTAATATATTACTTCTATAAAAAACATTTTAACATATGAATAATTGTTCATATGTTAATTATAATATATGTGCTTGACAATGTCAAGCACATAACATTCCGCAATACTTCAAGCTTTGAAAATACTCCAGACTTTCAGTTAATTGCTAACTCAATGGCATCCTTTGCATTTGCTGCAGTCTCCACCACAGCCAAGTACCGATTTTCCATTCTTTTTATCTTTCACCATACCTCTGATTATAAGAAATACTATTCCGACAAGAATTGCACTTACTACAAATGTACCTATATTCATTATCATTCAAAAACACCTTCTTTCTACATAATCACAAGTTTCAGTTTTCCGGATTATTATAATCAATTCTATTCTTTCGAGCAACAGATATATATACTGATCAACAAATCCCTTTCCACTTTACCGAATTATTAACCATTTGCTGTTTTTACATGAACGTTTAATGTCTTACTCTCTTTATATGGTCTAAATAATAAATACAACATGAATACCACTATGAGAATAGCCACGATTAATCCTACAATATTAACAGAAACAGTATTGGTAAACAGCGCACCAATCTGATAAATACAAAGTGATACAAGATAAGCAAGGATACACTGATATCCGATTGCAAACCAGAACCATTTTGTATTATTCATCTCTCTCTTAATCGCACCCATGGCTGCAAAACAAGGTGCACAAAGAAGATTAAATACCATGAACGAATATGCTGCAAGAGGGACAAGTGAAGCACCAAGTGCGTTCCAAAGACCTATACTACCATTTTCTGCATCTGAAGCAGCACCAAACAAGATACCAAATGTACCTACCACGTTTTCCTTTGCTACAAGACCTGTAATCGCTGCAACTGCCATTTTCCAGTTACCCCATCCAAGAGGTTTGAAAATCCATGCAACTGCCTTACCCATTTTTGCAAGAATACTTAAGTTCATCTGATCTTCTTCTAACATTCCAAATGAACCATCCGCCCATCCAAAGAACGATAAGAACCAGATTACAATTGTTGATAAGAGAATAATTGTTCCTGCCTTTTTGATAAATGACCATCCGCGTTCCCACATGCTTCTAAGTACATTACCGACAGTCGGAAGATGATAAGCAGGAAGTTCCATAACAAATGGAGCCGGATCACCCGCAAAAATTTTTGTTTTCTTAAGAATAATACCTGACACAATAATTGCCGCTATACCGATAAAGTACGCACTTGTTGAAACCCATCCGCTCTCACCAAAAAACGCACCTGCAATCAGACCAATAATCGGAAGCTTTGCACCACATGGTACAAATGTTGTTGTCATGACTGTCATACGACGATCTCTTTCATTTTCAATTGTTCTTGATGCCATGATGCCAGGAATACCACATCCACTTCCAATCAGCATTGGAATAAATGATTTTCCTGATAATCCAAATCTTCTGAAGATTCTGTCCATGATGAAGGCAACTCTTGCCATATACCCACAGCTCTCAAGAAATGCAAGAAAGATAAATAGTACTAACATCTGAGGAACAAATCCAAGTACTGCGCCAACGCCGGCTACAATACCATCAATAATCAGTCCTTTTAACCAATCTGCGCACTTTATGGCATCAAGACCTTTTTCTACGATCACGGGAACACCTGTTACCCACACTCCATAATCTTCATTTGCCGGAAAAGCATCATCTTCAACTGCCTCATCAATGTCTTCTGTAATGTCAAATCCAGCCTCCGCAAGTACATCTGCATAGGACTGATACGCCTCATCAAATGCACCATAATCACCGTCTTCAATCGCTGATAATAAATCAGAAGCTCCTTCTTCTCCCGCTTCATCGGCAGCTTTTACTGTCGCAACCACTTCATCCGTCCAGATGTGTTCTTCTGCATATTGATTAACAGCATCATCATAATCATCTCTTCCTATACCAAACAGATACCATCCATCGCCAAACACTGCGTCATTTACCCAATCCGTTGCATATGTACCAATTGTTGTTACGGATACATAATATACAATAAACATGACTACCGCAAAAATCGGAAGTGCAAGCCATCTGTTTGTTACAATTTTATCGATTTTATCCGAAGTAGTTTCTTTCTTTTTGTTCTTCTTTTTGTAGCAATCCTGAATAATTGAAGAAATATAGGTATATCTTTCGTTTGTGATAATACTCTCTGTATCATCATCAAACTCCTTTTCCAGTATTTCGATTTTCTTATTCACATCAGGCTTATTTTTTAGAATTGTATCAATCTTATCATCTCTTTCCAAAAGCTTGATGGCAACAAATCTTCTCTGCATTTCATTAATATCTTCTATTTGATCCATCACACTTGCAATAGCATCTTCAACCTTTTCATCAAAATGATGTGTGACTTCTTTAGCTCCTTCTTTAGCTGCTTCAATCGATAGTTTAACTGCCTGATCGATTCCCTCATTTTTCAGAGCTGAGATTAACGTTACCTTACATCCAAGTTTTTTACTCAGATTCTTTACATTCAGTTCATCTCCATTTTTCTTTACTGCATCCATCATATTGACTGCCATTACAACAGGAATCCCTAACTCCAGAAGTTGTGTAGAGAGATACAGATTTCTTTCAAGATTGGTACCATCTACAATATTTAAGATCACATCCGGCTTTTCTCCTACAAGATAATTTCTTGCAACCACTTCCTCTAAAGTATATGGTGATAAAGAATAAATTCCGGGTAAATCCATAATTACTACTTCTTCATCAGATATTTGATATGTTTTCTTTAACTTTCCTTCTTTTTTTTCAACAGTAACACCCGGCCAGTTACCAACAAACTGGTTTGATCCTGTAAGTGCATTAAACAATGTTGTCTTACCACTATTCGGGTTACCTGCCAAAGCAATTTTCACTGACATATTCATTTTCCTTTCTTCTTTTATAATTTGTTTTGGTACATAGAATGAAACTGATTCATTCCTTCATTGCTATGTAAATCAAAAATAGATCTATATAACTATCCCAAATTATTATATTCATACTTCCGTTAGAATTTTCTAACTTTCTGTTAAAAAAAATTGGAAGCTATTGTACTTCAATCATCGAAGCATCTGCCTTTCTGATTGATAACTCGTAACCTCTAACGGTAATCTCTACAGGATCTCCAAGTGGTGCTGCTTTTCTGACATAAATATCAACACCTTTTGTGATGCCCATATCCATTATTCTTCTTTTTACAGGACCATCTCCATGAAGCTTTGTCACAGTAACAGTTTCACCATTTTTCACTTCTTTTAAAGTCTTCATTTGCTTTCCTCCGTTCATCAGACAATGATTTTCATTGCCATATCTTTTCCTATGGCAATTCTTGAGTCTTTTACATTCACAATTACATTGCCATCTGTTACAGAAATCAATGTAACTGTTCCTCCAACAATAAAGCCGAGTTTTTCAAGAAATTTTTTTGTTTCTTCCTTCCCACCGATTCTTTTGATTATTTGAGGTTCTCCTGCTTTTACCATAGATAAAGGCATTTCATCATCTTCTTTCCTACTATTTTCAGCATTAGTTTATACTAACATCAATTAGATGTCAAGAACTTTTTTTGATATCATCAAATTTCATTGCCTAATAAATTTAATTATGGTATAATTTTCAATAATCATGAGATAAAATAGTAATGAAAATATCTTTCTATTCAAATAAAACAGTTTTACATGGGGTGAAACAATGAAAATTAACGAATCTGTAGAAAATTATCTTGAGACAATACTAATATTGAGTAAAAAACTGCCGGTTGTGCGTTCAATTGATATCGCCAACGAACTGAATTTCAAAAAATCCAGCATCAGCGTTGCGATGAAGAATTTAAGGCTGAACGGATATATCGTAGTATCTGATGCAGGATTTATCACACTTACTCCTGACGGTCTCGAGATTGCCGAAAAAATATACGAACGCCACGACTTGTTATCTAAGTGGCTGATTGCTCTTGGCGTAGACGAACAAACTGCCACAAACGACGCATGCAGAATGGAACATTATATGAGTGCTGAAAGTTTTAGTGCGATTAAAAAATTCGTATTAGAACAAATGAACATATAAAGTAAGTTTCTATGATCAGTCAAAGGAGAAAAGTATGTCCGGTTTGATTCATTTATACCATGGTGAAGGAAAAGGGAAAACGACAGCAGCAATCGGTCTTGCCGTCCGTGCTGCCGGACACGGAATGAATGTGGTTTTTGTTCAATTTTTAAAAGGAAGTCCAACCGGAGAACTATCTGTTCTAAATACGATCAGAAATATTACCGTTTTAAGGAACCCAAAAGACTTTGGATTCCTTAAAAATATGTCTTCTGATCAAATTAAAGAAATAACTGACATGCACAATTCAAATCTTAAGACTGCATTCCGGATGGTGTATGAAAACTGCTGTGATTTACTGGTATTGGATGAAATATGCGCCGCATTTCATTCCAATGTCATTGATCGGATTGCCATTACTAATTTCATCAAAAATAAGCCCGATTCACTCGAGCTTGTTCTCACCGGCAGAAATCCGGACAAAATATTTCTTGAATATGCTGATTATATCACTGAAATGAAAAATGTGCGGCATCCTCTTTCATCTCATCATATTAGTGCCAGACGTGGAATCGAATACTGACCAAACAGAATCATGCCTCTCTTTTAAACTCATTCACTACACTTTCATACTCATAAATATTTTTTGCTTTTTTAATCTTTTTTGCTTTTTTATCAGAATTTTCCATCGAATGCACCATGTAAAGCCATATTTCCTTCATCTTAAATAGCAGATTTTTTTCTCCTGACATATATTTCTTATACTCATCATAAATCTGATCATGAAAGTCAAATATTTTTTGCAGGTCAGGCTTTGGAACGTCATCTATGATATTTTCAATGAGTGATGGGTTCTTTAGGATTCCTCTTCCTATCATAACACTTTCTATTCCATCAAATTCTTCCGTTATTTTCTTATAATCATTAATTTCAAAAATATCACCATTATAGCATATTGGATTCTTACTCTTCTGCACTGCTGTTTTAAACACATCCAAATGAACATCATTTTTATAATAATCTTCACGGGTTCGCGGATGTATAATCAATTCACTCATCTGATAACGGTTATAAATTTCAATAATCTTCTCAAATTCATCAGGGGAATAAAACCCAATTCTTGTTTTGACAGAGAGTCTGATATTATTTCTATGACAATTTTCAAAAACATTGTACAGAAAATGATCTAGTTTTTCAATGTCAAGCAGCATTCCTGACCCTTTTCCTTTGGAAGTGACAGTTCCGGACGGACATCCTACATTCAGATTAATCTCATGATAACCTATGTCTTTGATTTGTTTTGCAGCCAGAATAAAATCATCAGCATTATTTGACAGGAGCTGTGGAATAAGACACATATCCTTATTATTCTCCGGCAGAATATCCCTAAACTCTTTCATCTTACTAATTCCATTAGGACTCGTTGAGATAAATGGAGCAAAATATTGATCAATATGATGAAAATGTTCATGATACACATTTCGATAGATATATCCTGCTACACCTTCCATTGGCGCAAAGTAAAATTTCGTTTTTGTTTTCATTGCAGATTCCATTGTTGCATTCTCTCTTTATCATTAAATTGCTATGATTAGTTTAACATTTCTTCTCATTTTTAACAACTACATATTCTGTTATTATTTCGTACTTCTTTTTCTTGTTGTACTGTTATGATTGAAAAAACATATTGAACCGAAACATACGACAAGAATTGTGATACTTATGGCAATCCACTTCGTCTTTGTTGATTGATCAGTTTTTTTGTGTATTGCTTCGCTTCCGCTTTCATCCTCTTTTCTGCTTTCATCATCCGTATTACCATCACTGCTTTCCTCCACTTTTCCGGATAAATCCAAATAGCTTGAACCATGTAAAGGATTGTCTTTTCTGCTTCTGTCACTGCACATCTAACCATTTTATGCGAAACCGTATTTGTAAATAAAATCACCACATCAGGAGAACCAATCTGATTGCTCATGTCAGCTCTCATATGCGTAAAAACTTTCACCTTACATTTATGCTCTTTACATATTTTTTTGTACTGGCATACCATTCTGTCATGTCCGCCAACAATTACAATACTCATTGAATTCCTCCATCATGCCACTTACGGATCTTGTCAGCCAACATTATATAAGCTGTCTTCCAAGCTCTTTGCACTCTTCGATTGCATCTTCATCCGGTGCTTCCCGGCAAATCACTCCTGCACCTCCGACAACATTCGCGCCTGCACCTGTCATTCTTTCTTCCCAGTCTCTCATCCATTGGCCATCACCCCAGCCATAAGAACCAAATAATCCTACCTTTTTACCACTTACCAATCCTTCAATCGCTGTCACAAACGGTTCTACATCCCCTTCTTCCAATACTTCTGCACCCATTGCCGGACAACCAATTGCAAAAGCTGCATCATCTTTCAAATCTTCAGGATTCACCTGAGTGACAAACAATAATTCTGCCTCTCCACCTGCCTCTTGAATTCCTTCTGCAACCGCATTTGCCATCGCCTCTGTATTTCCTGTTGCTGACCAATAAATCACTTTTACTTTACTCATACCAATTCATTCCTTTCTATATAACATATTTATGGCTAATATCCCTTGCTGCAAGGCAAGGAATTATCCATCTTTTTGTTGAATTATGGTAACTATTTCCATTCGTTTTGATTCATTTGGAATACCAATTACTTTAACATGCCAACTCCTGATTATGATGCAAACCAGTATTACATATTCCAATTGCTTCTTTAATACTCATTCCTGATGAGACAAGAAGAATCATCTTTTCCTTTGCCTCCTCAAATCTTTCAAATAGTCTCATTTTTTCCCTTTTATTCTGATATACCTTCCAATATCCGACTGCCTGGAAATTCTTCCCATCATTTTTCAGAAAACCAATCACATCTTCGATCGGATAGCCAAGAAATATTCCCATTTCATGAGGAAACTCATCTTTTCCTTCAATATAATTTCTGTACCTTAAAGAAAACAGATATAAAAGTTCGTACATGCTTGTGTCAGGATATCCCATTTTTCTTAATAAATCCTGTACCTTCTTTTGTTTTAAATAACCTTTCATCAAATCTTCTCTAAATAAGATCAGCGTGAGTTTTTCACGATCAGATGATGCCATATAAAATGTGATTCCTGTCTCACCAAAGATATGTTTCAGTACTTTAAGACCTTCTCGCTTTATCGTAATAATATTAGCAATTCGAAGTCCGGCAATAAGAGGCGCACATTCCAATGCTACTTTTACTAACGTATCATCATCCATTTTTCTTTGAAATATTTCAAGCAAATCGCGGCTCATACAAATCCTCCCATGTAAATCAAATTTACTATCACCCATAAAGCATTTAGAAATGATAATAATAGTATTCCAAAAACGGACTGGTTAGATACGTATCATCTTAATTAGTTATATCTAACTTCAAAAGCAAGTATATACGACTTTCCAAAATATGTCAAGCAAAAAAAAGAAAGAAGTTCATCCAAGAACCTCTTCCATTCAAATTTAATAAGTACAAAAATGCTTGTCATACTTTTTTGTACAGCGTGCCTTTACTTCATGATGAATATCCCCATCTGATTGACTATAAACGCTACTACCCAGGCAATGATACACTGCCATAGTACCACTAAAACTGCCCATTTTCTTCCCAATTCACGTTTAACAGCCGCTACTGCCGCAACACAAGGAGTATAGAGCAAACTAAATACAAGCATTGACGCTGCTGAAACACTTGTTAAAACAGCATTCACACCACCCTCACCTGCAAACAGGATTTCCATTGTTGAAACGACGCTTTCTTTTGCCATAAATCCTGAGATCAGGGATGTGCATATTCTCCAGTCGCCAAGACCAATAGGTCTGAAAACAGGAACAAGTATACCGGAAAGCAGCGCCATGATACTGTCTTTCGAATTAACAACTCTATGAAAGGATAAATCAAAATTTTGCAAAAACCATACACCAATTGTCGCAATCAGTATCACTGAAAATGCTTTCTGAATAAAATCTTTTGCTTTTTCCCATAGGAGCTGTCCTACATTCTTGGGACCCGGAAGTCTGTAATTAGGAAGTTCCATCACAAAAGGCACAGCTTCTCCCTTAAACAGAGTTCCTTTATACAGGAATGCGATCAATATTCCCATCACAATTCCAAGCAGATAAAGCCCTGACATTACAAGTCCGCCATGTTCTTTAAAAAATGCATTGACAAAAAACGCATAAATCGGCAGTTTTGCCGTACAACTCATAAACGGTGTTAAAAGAATTGTCATCTTTCTGTCTCTCTCACTTGGCAGTGTTCTCGTTGACATCACTGCCGGAACCGTACACCCAAAACCTATTAACATAGGCACAATACTACGACCTGACAGTCCGAGTTTTCTTAACAGTTTGTCCATAAAAAAAGCCACTCTTGCAATATAACCGCTATCTTCCAATAATGACAGAAAAAAGAACAACGTAACAATAATCGGAAGAAAACTTAAAACGCTTCCAACTCCGGCAAAAATTCCGTCAATAATCAGTTCCTTTAATGATGAATTCACTTCTGCAATCACCAGCCCCCGGTCAACTGCATTGGTTAAGGCGTCAATTCCTTTTTCCAGTAATTCCTGAAGCCATGCTCCAATCACATTAAATGTCAGGTAGAATACTGTTACCATAATCAGTATAAAAGACGGAATTGCCGTATATTTTCCTGTCAGAACCCGGTCGATTTTTTCGCTTCTGATATGTTCCCTGCTTTCCTTTGGTTTGACCACCGTTTCTTCACAAACTTTATTGATAAAAGAAAACCGCATATCAGCAATAGCAGCACTGCGGTCAATTCCTCTTTCCTTTTCCATCTGAATAATAATATGCTCTAGCATTTCTTTTTCATTTTGGTCTAACTTTAGTTGTTCCAGTATCAGGTTATCACCTTCTATCAATTTACCGGCCGCAAATCGGACTGGAATTCCTGCTCTCTTTGCATGATCATCAATCAAATGAACCACCGCATGGATACACCTGTGAACAGCACCTCCATGATCATTTTCATCACAAAAATCCTGTCGTAATGGTTTTTCCTGAAAATGCGCAATATGAATTGCATGATTCACCAGCTCATCAACGCCCTGATTTTTTGCAGCAGAAATAGGGATAATAGGAACGCCAAGCATCAATTCCATCTCATTGACATCAATTGTTCCTCCATTTCCGGTAAGTTCATCCATCATATTAAGTGCTACAACCATGGGAATGTTCATTTCAAGAAGCTGCATCGTCAAATAAAGATTTCTCTCAATATTGGTAGCATCGAGAATATTAATAATTGCTTTTGGATGATCATTCAAAACAAAATTTCTCGAAACAATTTCTTCATTGCTATAAGGTGACATAGAATAAATTCCCGGAAGGTCCGTCACCAATGTATTTGTATATCCTTTGATGGGACCATCTTTTCTGTCAACTGTTACTCCCGGAAAATTGCCAACATGCTGATTAGAACCTGTCAATTGGTTAAACAATGTAGTCTTTCCACAATTCTGATTTCCCACAAGGGCATAGGTAAGTATTGTTTCATCCGGTAAGGGGTTTTCATCTTCTTTAGAATGATATCTTCCTTCTTCACCAAGCCCCGGATGTTCTGACGTTTTCTTTCTTTTCTTTTTATTGTCCTTAGTATTACTTTTCTCATCAGCATTTTTATTGTGTTCCTCTTTTGCAGATGCTATTTCGGCTTCTTTAACCATCTCAATACCAATCTGAGCAGCATCAGCCAGCCGCAGTGTCAGCTCATACCCATGAATACGCAACTCCACAGGATCTCCCATCGGGGCAAATTTGATTACTTTCACTTTTGCTCCGGGAATAACACCCATATCCAGAAAATGCTGTCGTAAGGCACCTGTTCCACCAACAGAAGTAATAATACCACTTTCTCCTATCTTTAGTTCCTTTAAAGTCATAACAATCTCCTGCTATCGTTTTTTCTATATTTCAAATGCCTTTTTGATACTATCATAATGTAAAAATTTTCCTTCTGCCGCAATCTGCCTAATCTCATCAAGTGTTGCAATCTTAAATCCTAATGTCTCCTCCACCTGATTTTTTACATCACTCTCATCAAAATCTAAAATAAAACGATAAACATCTACAAAATAGTTGTCTCCTTCTCCGGGGTTTTCTCTGTGATAGGTAAACAGATACCCACCTTCACTATCAGATACATCTAATCCCGTTTCTTCTTTCACTTCCCTTACTACAGCATCTTTTGAACTTTCGCCTGCCATCGCAGCACCACCTGATACTTCCCACCATCCCGGTGCCCAGGCTTTCGTCATCACGCGCTGTGTAATCAGAAACTTTCCATCCGGTCTGGCGACCACGCCAAGCACTGTCAGATGATATTCATCATCTTTTAAACACCAGTCATTTCTCTTCATAGTTCGTCCGGTTAATTGTTTATTTTTATCATAGATATCCCAAAATTCCATGGTATATAAATTCCTTTCATTTCAATCTACGCTATTATATCTTTTTTTACTAAAAATTTCAATGTAATTTCCTGTTCATCCATTTTTTTCAGAATTTTATCCGCTTTTCCACTATTCAATTCCAATCACTTTATAATCCTTATCTTCCACCGTTTTCTTTAGTATGTCATGATCTAACTCTGCATTCAGACTGACAATTGCTGTCCCTTTTTCATGACTTACATCTGCTTTTTCCACCTGATCTAATCCTTCCAATGCTTTTTTTACCGTTGCCTCACAATGTGCACACATCATACCTTCAATTTTAATTGTTTTCTGCATTTTAAAATCCTCCATTTTCTGATTACTTTTTTTATTATTTTCTCTATTGATAAACATTCTTTTCTTTTTCCCTTTATCTTTCCCTGAATCATAAATTTTAACAAGATTCAGTCTCAGTGCATTTGTTACTACAAAAAAACTAGAAAGACTCATTGCTGACGCACCAAACATAGGATTTAGTTTCCATCCAAAAACACGAAGGAAAACTCCTGCAGCAAGAGGTATTCCTATCATATTATAGAAAAATGCCCAAAACAGATTCTGATGAATATTTTGAAGCGTCTTTCTGCTTAGCCTGATCGCAGCAGGAACTTGAACTAAACTGCTTTTCATTAATACAACATCCGCAGCATCTATGGCAATATCAGTGCCAGTCCCAATTGCTATACCAATTTCTGCCCTTGTCAAAGCCGGCGCATCATTGATACCATCCCCCACCATGATTACTTTTCCATTTTTTTGTAAATCCCTAATCACCTTTTCTTTTCCGTCCGGCAAAACACCTGCGATCACTTCGTCAACACCGACCTGATTTCCTATCGCTTTTGCCGTTTTTTCATGGTCACCGGTGATCATTACCACATGCATTCCCATCTTTTTCAATTCTTCAACTGCCTCTTTGCTATCTTCTTTGATCACATCTGCCACAGCAATGATTCCCAGCAATTGTTTTTTCTTCACAAAATAGAGTGGCGTTTTTCCTGACTCCGCAAGAAGATCTGCCTGCTTTTTCATTTCATCCGGTACCTCAGTTATTTCTTGGATCAAACGATAATTTCCTGCAAACAGTTCTTCTCTATGATACACCGCTTTCAAGCCATTTCCCGGCAACGCCATAAAATCATCAACCGGAAGACTGTCTATCCCTTTTTCTTTCGCATATCCTGTGATTGCTTTTGCAAGCGGATGTTCACTCATTTTCTCAAGAGAATTCGCATATAAAAGCAATTCATTTAGAGATGCAGTGCCTGCAATTACATCCGTCACTTTTGGTTCGCCATTGGTGATCGTACCTGTCTTATCTAAAGCCACAATCTGTATCTTTCCTGTCTCTTCTAAAGCCATCGCATTTTTAAATAAAATACCTGATTTTGCACCAACCCCATTTCCCACCATAATTGCAACCGGTGTAGCAAGTCCAAGTGCACACGGACAACTAATCACAAGAACCGATATTCCTCTTGCCAATGCAAACCCAACATGATAGCCGGCGAAGAGCCATACAGCAATAGTGATTCCCGCAATCAGCATGACAACCGGGACAAATACTCCGGAAACCCGGTCTGCAATCTTTGCAATTGGTGCTTTGGTTGCAGACGCATTACTCACCATCTGAATGATTTGTGATAAAGATGTATCTTCCCCAACTCTCGTTGCCCTGCACCTCAAAAATCCTGACTGATTTAATGTAGCTGCATAGACGGCATCACCTGATGCTTTGTCGACAGGAATACTTTCTCCTGTCAGAGCTGATTCATTTACTGCACTTTCTCCTTCTGTCACAACCCCATCTACAGGAATATTTTCCCCCGGTCTGACAACAAAAATATCTCCAATCTTTACCTGTTCTATTGCTACTTCTGATTCAATTCCGTCTTTCACTAATGTTGCTGTTTTGGGAGCAAGTTTCATTAAACCTTTTAACGCATCTGTCGTTTTTCCCTTTGAATATGCTTCCAATAGTTTTCCTACTGTAATCAATGTCAGAATCATTGCAGCAGACTCAAAATAGAATTCATGCATGTATGAAATGACTAATTCTTTATTTCCTTTGACCTGTGCATCCGTCATCGCAAACAAAGCGTACGTGCTATAGATTAATGATGCTGATGAACCCAATGCCACCAGCGTATCCATATTAGGTGCACCTTTCACAAGACTCTTCACTCCGCTGATAAAAAACTTTTGATTAATGATCATTACAATCGCTGCCAACAATAATTGCACAAGCCCCATTGCAACATGATTCTCATCAAAAAATGAAGGTAATGGCAGGTTCCACATCATATGCCCCATTGAAAAATACATGAGTGCCATTAAAAAGATCAATGATGAAACCAGTCGTTTTTTCAAAACCATAGTTTCCTGATTTACAAAGATCACTTCCCTGTCAGACCTTAACTCTCGCTTTTCGATATGATTTTCATAACGGTTTTGATACATTTTTTCAGCACCGTAACCAGCCCCTTCCACCGCTTTAACAATCTCATCAGTGCCTGCGCTTCCTTCCACTCCCATAGAATTTGTTAAAAGATTTACCGAACAGGATGTCACACCATCCACTTTCAAAACCGCCTTTTCCACACGTGCACTACATGCTGCACAACTCATACCAGTTACATGATATTGTTCCATTCAGACTTCCACCCTCTCTATTTGAATTACCTTATAATCCTCGTACTCCACGGCAGAAATTAAGGTACCATCCTCAATCTCTTTTGTCATACTGACCTGTGCAATTTTTTTCTTAAGATTCACATTTGCAACTGCACCATCAATGCGATTGATGGCATTCTCAACACGTTTCCTGCATTTTTCACAATGCATTCCTTCAATATGCATAATCTTTCTTGCGACAATATCTCCATCTAACTTTTTCTTTTTCACTTTGACACTGTTACCTCCACCACCTGAACAACAGCTTCCCTCTCCCTCAAAATGCTGTTTACTGCTCTTTATTGAAAAAATCACAACCACCAATACAATAGCAAGCACAATATATGTTCCCATTTTCATCATCCTCCTGTCTCGTGAATCAATTGAAACGTTTACAAAACTCAATAAATAGTATTATAGCAACACACGTTTTAATATGATTTGCCAATAACACTTTAGAAAAGCTGTTTAATGCTGCACTTTAAACAGCCACAATTATATATCCCTATAGGGTATTTTTCAAGTATGAAAACATCTCAACCCTGTTAAACGGAAATGAAAAATAATAACCATCCACAAAATCTCTGGTCATTTCAATAATTTCTTTTGCTATCTCAATTCCTATCATTTCCCCTTCTTCTTTTGAAACGTTTGCAGGATATCTGTCAACAATCTCATCTGTAACAATCACACCCGCAATTTCATTTTTCATAAACAAAGCATTTTTTCTACTGATCAACGGCATAATACCGCATAAAATTGTGGCATGAGTTGCTTCTTTCACCATTCTTAATCGATTCACATCTTCAATTGAAAATACCGGTTGTGTCATAAAAAACTGCGCTCCTGCGTCGATTTTCTTCTTCACTCTGCCTATCTCCACATTAATATTTCTTCTTCCCTGATTGATTGCGCCACCATACGTAATCGGTCGATCAACAAATAATTCATCATTCATATCATTCACAATTTTCATGAGTCCCACAGAATCAAAATTAAAGACTGATTTTACTGTCTGCCTTGCAACTCCCGGAACGGGATCACCTGTGATGATCAGCATATTGTTAATATCGTTAATATGTGCACCCAACAAAACAGAACGCATGGCTATTGCATTTTTATCCCTACAACAGATATGAGGCATCACATTTAAACCGGTTTCCATTTTCACCTTTTTCGCCATCAATATAGAATCAACCCTGGTTCTTCCGGATGGAGAATCAGGAAATGTAAGCACGTCAACACCTGCCTCTTTCATCATCCTTGCAGCACTTAAAATTTTTCCATCATTTGCATTCAAAGGAGGCGCCAGCTCAACTGCAACCAATTTCTTCTTTTTTTGATTCCCATTTTCATCGAACAAAAATCCTCTTTTTCGGATAATCTTATCCTCTTGATTATCATTTTTGATACAGATTTGTTTTTTAGGTTTAGGTTCGGAAATTCTTCTACTCAATCGATCAATGTATACCGGATTTGTTCCACAACATCCTCCGATTATATCAATTCCATTCTCTGCAATATCACCGGCAATTTCTGCAAAATATTCCGGATTATCATAATACTTGATTCGATCTCTTATTTTTTCAGGATATCCTGCATTGGGAAGTGCAATCACATATTTTTCACTACCAAATCCAATCTGGGAAAGAATCTGTTTCATATGTCCCGGTCCTACGCCACAGTTAAATCCAACTGCATCAATTGATTTGATTTTTTCAGCCTCTTTGATCAGCTTTTTCGCACTCAAACCTGCATTGCTATAGCCAAACTGGTTCACACAAAATTGAACCATAATAAAAATATCCTGATATGTGTTTTTTATTTTTTCAATGACCGGAATAATACTTTCAAGCTCTGAAAATGTCTCAAATGTCAGGATTTTGATTCCTTCCTCTATAAAACATTCTGCTATGTGCAAATACTGATTGATCATATCCTCATTTTCCAATGTCTTGTCATTCGGGATTGGACCTATATCTCCGGCGATATACACTTCTTTTTCAAACTGTCCCACTGCTTTTTTTGCTATTTCAATGGCAGATTTAATGTTTTGCACAACCATTTGTATATCACTACTCATAAGAACTGTATTTGAAGCAAAAGTATTCGTCCGAATCAGCTTTGCCCCTGCCTCTAAATAAGATTCATGAATTTCCATCACTCTCTGCGGATATTTGATGTTTGCATATTCAGGCATTTCCTGTGTATCATATTTTTCCGCATAATAGGTGCCAAAAGAACCATCCGTAATAAGATGGTTCTTTTCTAAATATTCTCTTATCGTCATTTTAATCTCCTATCAACTTGTAGACTATCCTATATATTATAATGTATTTTTAAAATATACTATTTCACGATTGAACGAACTTCTTTTCAGCAATCTGATTATTGTTCAAACATCTTTCATAGATTAACATAATTCAAACACTAATTCAATATCATTTTGTTCCAAAGAAATTACCTGATTTGTCATTGACAATTTGGTTATATATCTTACTATTTTATAGTATATGGATAAAATAAGATTAATGATCACATAAAAAACGAAAGAACAAAGGAGATTCGTCATGACTTTTAGCGAAAAACTAAACGAATATATTGATACGTTTGGAATAAACTATACACAATTAGCGAAAACCGCCGGTATGAGTGTAAGTGCTATTTCACGTTATGCTAAGGGAGAGCGTGAACCACGTCCTGACAGTAAACAGATCGAACAAATCTCAAAAGGGCTGGTTTTGCTGGCAAACGAAAAAGGGATTGAAATAACTCCGGAAGAAATCCTGTTTTCATTACAAAGTACAATAAAAAATACGATAAATATAGAATACGATGCTTATCTGAGTAACCTAAATTCTCTTTTAAAATCACTTGACATCAGAATCAGTTCACTCGCAAAAACTCTATCTTACGATCCATCCTATATCTCTAAAATACTTTCGGGTTCACGTCGTCCAAGTAACATAACAGCATTTAATTCCGATGTTGCATCATACATCATAAAACACTATACAAAAGGAAATGAAATTGAATATATTATAAATCTCACTAACTCTTCTAAAGATTCCGTGACCGATCAAAGAATCTTGCAACGTGCCATTACTACTTGGCTGGGTTCTAATAATTCCACGAAAACAGACGAACCTATTGCACATTTTCTTGAAAAAGTGGACTCTTTTAACTTAGATGATTATATACAGTCAATCCATTTTGACGATATCAAACTTCCCTCATCACCGTTTCAGCTTCCTACCACGAAGACTTACAAAGGTCTTACTGAAATGATGGAAAGTGAACTTGATTTTATCAAAGCTACTGTCCTGTCAAAGTCAATGGATGATTGCATTTTATACAGCGATATGCCAATGGATGAAATGGCAAATGAGCCTGATTTCCCAAAAAAATGGATGTTTGGGCGGGCAATGATGTTAAAGAAAGGATTACATTTACACATCATTCATGATATCAACCGACCTTTTAATGAAATGATGCTAGGTCTCGAATCACAGATTCCTATGTATATGACCGGTCAGATTTCTCCTTATTATCTTGCCTCATCCCAAAGCAACACATTCATGCACCTGCTCAATGTATCCGGAGCTGCCGCTCTGGAGGGACACGCGATTGCCGGACATCATTCTACCGGAAAATATACATTGTACAAATCGAAAGAAGATATCAAATATTATCGGATCAAAGCAGGTCAGCTTTTACAAAAAGCTCTGCCTCTGATGGATATTTACCGCAGTGACAAAAAAACGGAATATCTTCTCCATCTTCACAAACTTTGGAATGAAGGTGACAGACAGGTTTTTCACTGCAGCTTACCCATTTACACAATGTCAGAAAAACTGCTTGACTCTATCCTTACCAGAAATCATATATCAAAAGAAAATGCCAAAATGATAAAGAATTTTCGCAAAGAGTATAGAACTGCCGTCATACAATTATTAAAAAATTATAAAGCACATTTAGTAATACCAAATCCTACCCCGACACAGTTTGAAGATTTCCCACTCAACCTGTCATTGTCAGAATTATTCTTTGCGTCTGATATTCCATATCATTATGAGGAATACAGAGCCCATTTGGAGGAAACAAAAATTTTTGCTAATCAGTACTCCAATCTGACTCTTGAACTTGATCCAATACCTGCCTTTCGAAATTTGACCTATTCTATTATCGATAACAAGCAGGTAATTGTATCAAAAAACAAATTCCCAACAATTCATTTTGTGATTCATCATAAAAGAATGGTGCAGGCATTTAAAAACTTTCTTCCTCCTTTGAGAGATGTTGAAAAATAAATCACAATAGGCTGCTACACTTAGTAATCATTCTGCAATATAAATTACAATTGATTTACTTAAGGTAACAGCCTTATCCTATTTATTTCACAATTATTTTACAATTCCAAGGATGTCTTCTGCCTTCTTTACTTCCTCACCGGTAGGAACTTGTACTCCCTCAAGTGGATAGTCGATTTTTAAATTCTGCCATTTGAATAATCCCAATGTATGATATGGTAAAATCTCCACTTTTGTTACTGTTTTAAGATTATCGATGAGTTCTTTTAATTTCTTCAATTCTTCTTCACCATCAGTAAGTCCCGGTACAAGCACATGTCTAATCCACATATCCTTGCCATGATCTGACAGGTATTTTGCCATTTCGATAATATTCGCATTGGTCCAATTCGTAAGAGACTTATGTTTCTCCTCATCCATTTCCTTTATATCAAGCATAAATAAATCCGTTACTTTCATCAGTTCATTAAACTTACTGATAAATGGTTCTTCCAAAGTAAATGGATTTCCACTTGTGTCTAACGTCGTATGAATATTCTTTTCCTTAGCCATTTTAAAAATCTCAGTCACAAAATCAATCTGCAAAAGAGGTTCTCCACCACTAATTGTAATGCCGCCATTATTTTTCCAGTAATTCTTATATCTGTATGCTTTATCAAACACTTGTTTTGCTGATAATTCCTCCCCCTCTGTCAGACTCCATGTCTCAGGATTGTGACAATATTTGCATCTCATGTGACATCCCTGAACAAAGATCACATATCTCACTCCCGGACCATCTACTAAACCAAACGTTTCAACAGAGTGAACTCTCCCTTTTACATCTGATGACGGATTCATTTCTGTACTCATAACAATACCTTTTTTTACCTTTCTTTATTATTTTTTTCAAATGAACTTATTCCAAAACACAATTCAGTCAGTGTCATCCGTATTAGTGAAACTGTGCAATAAAATAAATTCATCTGATGATTAAAAATGCCGGTTTATGTAATAGTATTGTTACAAAAACCAGCATTCTTATTCATATTACTTTATTATCAGAAAATACCTGAATAATAATCAAACTGCTATTTTTTAATAAGATTCACCTATACAACAAATCTTATAAATGTGCATGGAATGTTCTAGAGATAACATCCATCTGCTGTTCTCTTGTAAGGTCGATGAACTTAACAGCGTATCCTGATACACGAATTGTAAAGTTAGCATACTCTTCTTTCTCCGGGTGTTCCATAGCATCCTGAAGTTTCTCAATACCGAATACGTTTACATTTAAGTGATGAGCACCCTGATCGAAGTATCCATCCATAGACTGAACAAGATTTGTAACCTGCTCATCTTCTGAATGACCAAGAGCATCCGGATTCATTGTCTGTGTATTTGAAATACCATCAAGAGCCCATACATATGGCATCTTAGCAACTGAGTTCAATGAAGCAAGTAAACCACTCTTCTCAGCGCCATAACTTGGGTTAGCACCTGGTGATAATGGCTCTCCGGCTTTTCTTCCGTCTGGAATAGCACCTGTAGCTTTACCATAAACAACGTTTGAAGTAATTGTAAGAATTGATGTTGTTGGCTCTGAATCACGATATGTGTGATGTTTCTTAATCTTCTCAATGAATGTCTTAAGTAACCATACACCGATTTCATCAGCTCTGTCATCATCATTACCATAACGAGGGAAGTCACCTTCGATTTCGTAATCAACAACGATACCATTCTCATCTCTGATTGTCTTAACTTTAGCATACTTGATTGCTGAAAGTGAATCGATAACATGTGAGAATCCTGCGATACCTGTAGCAAATGTTCTGCGAACATCTGTATCGATCAATGCAAGTTCTGCTGATTCATAGTAATATTTATCATGCATATACTGAATTAAGTTAAGGATATTTACATAAAGTCCTGCTAACCAATCCATCATAACATCATATTTAGCCATAACTTCATCATAATCTAAGTATTCAGAAGTAATTGGCTGGTAAGCTGGTCCTACCTGAACTTTACTCTTCTCATCAATACCACCGTTGATTGCATAAAGTAAACATTTAGCAAGGTTTGCTCTAGCTCCGAAGAACTGCATTTCCTTACCTGTCTGTGTAGCA
>CACYDA010000219.1 GCA_902773095.1 uncultured Lachnospiraceae bacterium
AAATACTTCTTACCAACTTCCATAACAACGTCTGAGAACATCTGAATGAAACGTCTGTAAGAGTCATATACGAAACGCTCGAACTTTGGATCCGGATTTCCAGCGATCATTGCTGCAACTACTTCGTCATTCAAACCAAGGTTAAGGATTGTATCCATCATACCAGGCATTGAAGCTCTTGCACCTGAACGAACTGAAACTAAAAGTGGATTCTGAAGATCACCGAATTTCTTTCCGTTGATCTCTTCCATCTTCTTAACACCTTCCATAGCCTGAGCCATGATCTCATCATTAATCTTACGTCCATCCTCGTAATACTGTGTACAAGCCTCTGTTGTGATTGTGAATCCCTGTGGTACCGGAAGACCAATTGCTGTCATTTCAGCAAGGTTAGCACCCTTACCACCAAGAAGATTACGCATGCTCATGTCACCTTCACTGAACATGTAAACCCATTTGTTTGCCATTTTGTGTTTCCTCCTAAAATAATTTACTTTTATCCTATAAGGATTGTCCTTATAATGAAATAAGATATGTCGCGTAAGACGGTGATTCATCAATAACTGATACAAATCACCAAAAAAATTATGCCTTATACCGCACACTCACGCCTATGTATAATTATAACAATTACTTCCAATTAAGTCAATTCAAAATTCCTAATATCAGACAATTTCAACACAATTTCACTGTATCATTTTCTGATTAATTTACATTTTCTTTTAATTGTTGATATACCGTTTTCACATCATCATATTGAAATCCCTTTCGACATAATGAAGTCACTATTTTATTCAGCATTTCCTTATTCTCATGTTCAAAATCATATTTTCTTTTCACAAATTCTTTTTCTATGATCTTATTCTGTTGTTTCCTGAAATCTTCATTTTCCAACTCGTAACCATCCATGATTTCATGAATCATTTCTTTATCGATCCCTTTGGCAATCAGAGAAAGGATGATTCGATCCCTGCTTTTTGCAGAAAGATGATATTTAACATAGTTTGATGCATATCTGTAATCATCCACATATCCCATCATCAGGTATTCACTCACAACTGTATTGATGATCTGTTCCGGATAAAACCCCTGTACCAGCTTCAATCTGAGTTCGCGTTCACTCTTATCCGACCTGCCTAACAGATAAGCAGTCCTCTCTCTGCATCTTCGAAGAAGCACCTTAAGAATTTGCTCATAGTTTTCGTGAGACAATTCTTTCTCTTCCTCTATCTGATAACGCCTGATTTCAGACTTGTATAGAGAAAAAGCAGGTTCCTCATCCAAATAGACCAGACTCTTCTTCGCATCAATTTTTTTAATTCCGGTTACAACCATTTTGCATTCATCTTCCTTATTTAAATTTTCCCTATTCCAATCTCACTTAAACTGACTTATCTTAATCCTCTTCTTCCATCAACTCTTCTTGATCTTCCTGTGCTGTGCCCTCAGCAGATGCGGTAAACGCATATTTTGCCCTTATTGCCTGTTCCACCTCATCCATCATTGCAGGATTATTGAGGAGAGTCTGTTTTGCATTTTCTCTTCCCTGTCCAATCTTTTCACCCTTATAAGAGTACCATGCACCACTCTTATTGATGATGCCATTTGCCGCAGCAAGATCAATCATATCTCCTTCCCTTGAGATTCCTTTTCCAAACATGATATCAAATTCTGCTTCTTTAAACGGCGGCGCTATCTTATTCTTCACCACTTTAACCTTTACTCTGTTACCAATCACTTCTCCGCCTTGTTTGATTGCTTCTGATCTTCTCACATCAAGTCTGATTGAGGAATAAAATTTCAAAGCTCTTCCACCTGTTGTCGTCTCCGGATTTCCAAACATTACTCCTACTTTTTCCCTTAACTGATTGATAAATACAACAATACAATTAGACTTACTTGTAATGGCTGTCAGTTTTCTGAGTGCCTGAGACATCAGTCTTGCATGGAGACCCACATGAGAATCACCCATATCTCCTTCAATTTCCGCTTTTGGTACTAAAGCTGCTACCGAATCAATAATAATGATATCCACAGCGCCGGAACGTACAAATGTTTCTGTAATCTCCAATGCCTGTTCTCCAAAATCCGGTTGTGAGATATACAAGTTGTCAATATCTACCCCTATCGCCTTCGCATAAACAGGATCAAGTGCATGCTCTGCATCTATAAAACTCGCGATTCCTCCTCTTTTCTGAACCTCCGCGATCATATGCAAAGCAACAGTCGTCTTACCACTTGACTCAGGTCCGTAAATCTCGACTATCCTTCCTTTCGGCACTCCCCCTAATCCTAATGCAATATCAAGACTCAAAGAACCTGTCGGTATCGTCTCAATATTCATAGCCGCTTTCGGATCTCCTAACTTCATAACCGAACCTTTTCCATGATCTTTCTCAATCTGAGAGATTGCCTGCTCTAATGCTTTTAATCTTTCACTGTTATCCATATTCTTCACCCATACAACAACCCTTCCATCTGTCATTGTATATTTCCTTTCTCAATATTCATCATAATCCTAATTAAATTCTTCAGTGAACTACCCATG
>CACYDA010000220.1 GCA_902773095.1 uncultured Lachnospiraceae bacterium
CAAGGCTAGTGCAACAGAAATATACCGCCACGATTGTGGTAAGGGTGGAAAGGCAGTTTAAGAGACTACCGCTGTAGTGGTAACATTACAGGCACATGTAAACCCCATCCGAAGCAAGACCGAACAGAAAACGATTGGCGGCCCGTCAGGTTTTCGGGTAGGTTGCTTGATTCTATTGGCAACAATAGAACTAGACAGATGATTATCAAAAACATAACCCGGCTTATCGTTCTGCTCAATATAGATACTATTTGATTAACCGGAAACGAGGAGTTTTATGAAAAAGAGAGTATTAATTCTTAGCATTTCAATCATGATCGCGTTGGTGGTTGAAATAATCGGATTGTATGGAATATTAAAGCTGAATAAGAAAAATTCGAATCATGCAGTCGGTAATGAAAATGAATCGAATCTGATAGAAAAAGATATCGGAAATGAAGAAACAACAGAAACAAAACCGGAAGAAGCGACTCAGGAAACAGAAACGGAGACAGAGACAGAAGAGGTGACAGAAGAGCAGCCGGAAGAAATTGATCCGAATAAACCGATGATCGCACTGACATTTGATGATGGTCCATCAAGCGAAACAACGCCCAGGTTATTAGAGGCATTGAAAGAGCAAGGGGCACATGCTACATTTTTTGTGGTAGGGTATAATCTTGATGGAAATGAAGACATTATTAGGCAGGCAGCAGAACAGGGATGTGAGATTGGAAATCACACATTGTCACATAGCAAGCTGACATCACTCGATGATGCTTCTCTTGATTCGGAAATTGGTGGAATGGAAGAAAGAATAAAAAGTATTACCGGTCAGGAGGTCGTAACAATAAGACCGCCATATGGAGCAGTAGATGATCACGTGATGGAACATATTCATTCCCCGGTTATCTTATGGTCAATTGATACGGAAGATTGGAAGACGAGGGATGTGAATTCTAACATACAGAGTATACAGCAAAACGTATATGATGGTGCAATTATATTAATGCATGATATTCATCCGGAATCTGTAGAAGCAGCGATTCAGGTACTGGGATGGCTGAAAGAACAGGGATATCAGCTGGTAACGATTAGCGAGCTTGGATATTACAGAAGAGGTGGTCTTACAACAGGTGTCAGATATGGTTCTATTGAACCAAACTAAAAATGGTAAGAATGATAGAAAAAAGTATGACGAAACCCAAAAAAGTTCTTTAGATGAAAATCATCTGAAGAACTTTTTTTGATGGATTTGGAAATTTTTAGGACTGTCTGATGGTTGTCCGTCTATGATAGAGTACTAAAGAAGTTAGGGGTATATCTTTCTTCACAGTATTTACATCTGTACACTTCTTTTTCTGAGTCTGATAAGAAAAAAATCTGATCAAGAGTTTTTTCTTCTGATGTGATACAGCGTGGATTTTTACATACAAATATGTTTTTGATTGTACGTGGAAGAGTTAAGTCTTTCTTTTCCATAATCTCACCGTTTTGAATGATGTTGACAGTAATGTCATGGTCAATGCAGCCAAGAATGTCTAAATCCACAAGGTCAAGAGAGCCCTCTATTTTGATAATATCCTTTCTTCCCATTTTTTCACTTCTTGCATTTTTGATAATAGCAACCTGACAGTCAAGTTTATCAAGCTGCAGATATTTATAAATCGACATTGATTTACCAGCCTTAATATGGTCAAGAACAATGCCTTCATTTAAAGAACCTACATTTAACATCGTTATCCTCCATTTCATTAATCTGATACTTTGATTCCTAAAAGAGTAAGAATCAGAGCCATTCTCACATATACACCGTACTGTGCCTGTTTGAAATAGACAGCACGTTCATCATCATCTACCTCGACTGAAATCTCATTTACGCGAGGCAGTGGATGCAGCACAAGCATGTCAGGTCTTGCAAGACTCATTTTTTCAGCATCCAGGATATAAGTGTCTTTTAACCGGATATAATCCTCTTCGTTAAAGAAACGTTCTCTTTGTACTCTGGTCATGTAAAGAAGATCAAGTTCCCCAATCACTTCATCAAGACGTTCCACTTCTTTATACTCAATCTGATTTTTGATCAGGACATCCTGAATGATATAGCTTGGAACTCTAAGCTCATTGGGAGAGATCAGAACAAATTTGATTCCCTGATATCTTGCCAGGGCATTAATCAAAGAATGTACAGTACGTCCAAATTTTAAATCACCACATAAACCGATGACCAGATGATCAAAACGACCTTTTAAGGAGCGGATCGTCATAAGATCTGTAAGGGTCTGTGTAGGATGCTGGTGTCCGCCGTCGCCTGCATTGATGACAGGGATAGAAGATTTTGAAGCGGCTACAAGAGGAGCTCCTTCTTTGTAGTGGCGCATGGCACAAATATCAGCGTAGCAGGATATAACTCTGATGGTATCAGAAACCGTTTCTCCTTTTGCGGCAGAACTTGAATCGGCAGAAGAAAAGCCGAGTACATTTCCACCCAGATTCAGCATTGCTGCTTCAAAACTCAATCTGGTTCTGGTACTTGGCTCATAAAAAAGAGTTGCTAATTTTTTGCCTTTGCAGGCTTCCTTGTACTTGTCGGGATGTTTTTCAATATCTGATGCAAGGTCGAGTAATTCGTCCAATTCTTCTGTGGACAGGTCTAATGGGCTAAGTAAGTGACGCATAATTTCCTCCGTTCCTTATCTAACGACAAATAATGTAGATAATGTAAATTTCTATAATATATTAATATATGTTTCGTCAGAATGCAAATATTTTTATAAAAAACTTTTAAATGTGAATAGTAACATCTCCATCCGGCTAACGCTCATTCCTTAAAAAGGAATTAACCTGCCAACCGGATTACTTCTATCGTATCAATTCTCATTTTATCCATCGCAATGACCTTAAGGGAAACATTATCGATAATGATTTTGTCGCCCGGATTCGGGAAACGGTCTAATTTCTCAATAATAAGACCACCAACAGAATCATAGTGGTCGGAATGAAGCTTAAGGTCTAAACGGTCATTCAAATCAGCAATTTTCAATTGACCTTCAATAATAAATTTATTGGATGTGACTTCTTTAATGGCTTCATCTTCTTCATTATCATATTCATCGTGGATTTCACCGACAATTTCCTCAAGAAGGTCCTCAAGTGTTATGAGACCTGATGTAACACCATATTCATCGAGGACGATTACGATATTGACAGAAGTCTTTTTCATCTCCATCATCAGTTCAGAAACTTTTTTAGTTTCATAAGTAAAGAAGGCACTTCTTAAGAAATCTCTGACATCAAAGATGGTGTCCGGGTTATATAGAAGAAGATCCTTCATATTGATGATACCAATCACAGAATCAGAAGATTCCTGATAAATTGGAATTCTGGTATATTTTTCAGTGCGGAATATGTCGATTAATTCATCATAAGTGCTGTTGATATCTGCCATGGTCATATCCACTTTTGGTACCATCACATCAGAAGCCACCGCATCACCAAAATCGAAAACATTATTAATCATCTGGCGTTCTTCCTGTTCTATCACACCTTCTTCATGGCTTACATCAACAATCGTTCGGAGTTCTGTTTCTGTGATGGGATTCGCTTTTGCGTTAGGATTGATTCTCAGAATCCTTAAAAGACCATTGGCCATCAGGTTGATAATGTAAATTACAGGAGTGAGTAATGTCATCAAAAAATAGATGGTATTGGCATATAGTAGTGAAAAACGCAGAGAATACATAGTTGCCAGTGTTTTTGGAGTGATTTCACCAAAAATCAATACCACAAGTGTCAGTAAACCGGTAGCAATACTAATGGCATACTCCCCATAAAGTCTTTGAGCCAGAAGTGTGGCAAGGGAAGAGGCGATGATATTGACAAGATTATTTCCAATCAGGATGGCACTGAGCATTTTTTGTTTATTTTCGATAATTTTATTGACTAGTATTGCTTTCTTATGATTCTCATCCATCAGTGTACGGATCTGGATACTGCTGACAGTGGTAAAAGCTGTCTCCGCAGAAGAAAAGAAAGATGATAAGAGGACGAGGATAATAAGGACAACCAGCATGATTATTTCTATTGTTTCCAAAGTTCAATCTCCTTTATACTTATGATTCATTATTTTTTGAAATGAATTGTACATTATATTCTTCCTGGTGTAAAGAAGTTTTATGAAAAAGTGGAATAGATTGTTTGGATTTCTAATATATTAGGATAAAGAAGATTTTTGGCAGGTGTTTACAGGAGAACTATGAAAAATGAGGTAAGATGCGCTTTTAAAACGATTATTTTTATGTGTATTACAACAGGGATCTTGCTGATTTTGATATCGGGAATCTATTATAAATTTCATATCAACCATTCAAAAATCACGATTGGTGTTGTATTAACCTATTATTTATCAACTTTTATCGGCGGTTTTGTATACGGTAAAATCAAAGAAAAAAACAAATATTTGTATGGGATATTAATAGGAATCGTATATTTTACAGTGCTGCTTTTAGTATCATTTGTCTGTAAAAATGATGTGAAGATGAGTGATTCCGGTGTGCTCTATGCTCTTTTAAGCTGTATCTTTGGAGGAATGACAGGTGGGATGTTTGGGTAATTAAAAAAAATGCTTTGAAATATGGATTAATTATGATATAATAATGCAAGCTAATGAATAAAGGAGGATTTTTGTAATGAAACACATAAAGACATTAAGTACAAAGACATTGAAAGATACAATGCAAAAAGGTGGATGTGGCGAATGTCAGACTTCTTGCCAGTCAGCTTGTAAAACGTCTTGTACAGTTGGTAACCAGAGTTGTGAAAATAAATAATATCGCCTTACATAGAATTATAGATCATAATTCTCATAACAGAGCCAATGCAGTAAATGTATTGACTCTGTTATCGTGCGTTAGAAAGGTTTGGGAATTCAGTGATACATCAATATA
>CACYDA010000221.1 GCA_902773095.1 uncultured Lachnospiraceae bacterium
ACGCTCGGTGTAGATGTATGGAGCCATCTTAGGGTTCCATCTTCTAGTCTGATGTCCAAAATGTACACCTGCTTCTAATAACTGTTTCATTGAAATAACGCTCATTTTTTCTACCTCCATTGGTTAATTTCTTTCATATGCGTCACTTGATTGCATCACCCCGAGCATGGGCACCAATGCAAAAATCAGCATATGTGCTTACTAATTGCTGCAAAACGCAACACAACTTCTTAAGTTTATCATAAACTTTTCACAATTTCAACTCATTTTTTATTAATACTTATATTTTCTTTTCAGTTTTCCATACAATTTCTGAATACCTTCAATGATCATTGACAAATAACGGAAAGCCGACTCAATTGCGATTGAAAATACAACACACAGCATAATACATTTTGTAGACATATCTGACATTGCGAACAATCCGCTCATATAAAAACTACAGAAGATTAATCCCGAAATACACCCCAGCCATATCGTCAAACGGAATTTGTTTACCGGAGCACTGATCTTGTACAGAATCATAAAACCTACAATAGCCATTAATATCGTGGATGCTGTTGAAATATCATTTGAATCAATATTAAACGTTCTGCCAAATACAACTAACGCACCTACTGCAATGGAATCTGTGATCGCTGCCGGTAAAGCCTTCAGTAAAATATTCGGAATAAATTTACCTTTTATAATGTTTTTGTTTGGCTCAAGCGCTAGGAAAAATCCCGGTATACCAATGGTAAATAAACTAATCAGCGAGATTTGTGATGGTTTCAAAGGATATGACATCATGATTACCATTGTAAAAATACTTAAAATAAGAGAAAAAATATTTTTCACCAGGAACAGGCTGGCGGAACGCTGAATATTATTAACAACTCTTCGTCCCTCATATACCACATCCGGCATACATGAGAAATCAGAATCCAGCAGTACTAGTTTGGCTGACTGGGCTGCCGCTTCACTTCCTGATGCCATTGCTATACTACAATCTGCATCTTTTAATGCCAGGATATCGTTTACTCCATCACCGGTCATTGCTACTGTATTTCCGGCATTTTTTAAGAGATTAACGAATTTTCTCTTTTGTTCCGGTTTTACTCGTCCAAATACAGTATGTGTTAAAATTGCTTCCCGCAGTTCATCATCTGTTTCTAATGTAGAGGCATCCACATAGTTTTCTGCCCCTTTAATACCTGCCTGCCTTGCCACTTCCGCAACTGTTACAGGATTATCACCTGAGATTACCTTAATCTCCACGCCCTGTTCTGCGAAGTAGGAGAAGGTTTCTTTTGCTGCTTTTCGAATTGGATTTGCCAAAAGAACGTACCCGAACGGTTCAATACCACACTGCAACTCACCACCATCAATCTGTCCGTCATATTGACCGAATACCAGCACTCTGGCACCTTTCGATGCCTGTTCTAATATTTCTTCTTCATATTCAGGATACTTTTCTTTCAGAACGAATTCCGGAGCGCCAAGCACATAGGCACCATCTTTAAAGGTCACACTGCTATATTTTGTTACAGAAGAAAAACCTGTCTTTGATACCGGTACCTTTCCTGATTTTTCTTTGAAATAAGCCTTGATCGCAGCCATGGTAATATTATCACTGCTCATTGCAGATGCAAAATCTCCCAGCAATACCTTAAGTTCAGATAACTCTTCTTTTTCATCCGCTTTGTAACCTATCTTGTCTAAGTAGATTTGTGTTGGTATTACTCCCTGAACCTCCATTGTATTCTCTGTAATCGTTCCGGTCTTATCAACACATAACACATTTACTCTTGCAAGTGTTTCTATACATTTCATATCATGCAGCAAAACTTTTTTTCTTGCCAGTCTCATTGTACTGACAACCAATGCCACACTGGCAAGCAAATATAATCCTTCCGGAATCATTCCTATTACTGCTGCAACCATGGATACAATACTGTTTTTAAACCCTTCCTCTCTGACGGAATATGCCATGATAAATAGTAATATTCCAATTGGGATGATGGCAATACCCACGACTTTTACCAATTTATCAAGAGAACGTATCATCTCTGACTGTTCGCCATCCTGCATTTTCTTTGCCTGCATGGTAAGCTTGGAAATATAGGAATCCTCACCGACCTGATCAAGTCTTGCATAACATTCACCCGATACGATAAAACTTCCTGACATCAGCCGACTTCCCTTATTTTTCAATATCTCAT
>CACYDA010000222.1 GCA_902773095.1 uncultured Lachnospiraceae bacterium
GAAAAGTGAATCATGAAAAGTGAATCATGAAAATTGTCTACCATATTACTAAAAGATGGATATTCACTACTTGATGGGAGAGCCCCACAACCAGAATTGCTCGGTTGTGGGGCTCTTTTCGGGAAGAATTAAGGGATGCGGCTAACAAAAAGGCAAAAAAGCCAGTCCGGTTAGCCAATTTAGTGCAAAAGTGTGAAGAATAGAAGGGATGTGGCTAACAAAAAGGCAAAAAAGGTGAGTTTAGTTAGCCAAATCAGTGCTAATGTATGAAAAATAAAGGGAAAGCGGCTAACGAAAAGACCAAAAAGGTGAGTTTAGTTAGCCAAAAAAGTGCGAACACATGAAGATCAGGCATCATTTTATATAGGGTGAGTTTTGCAGTCTGAAATAAAATTCTTTTTTGGAAATATTAGAAAAAAATAAAAAAGTGATTGACAGATTAAAAAACTGGTGATAGTATACCTTTGATATAACGTTCATAAAGGCGAGAAAGGATATGTTCATGAACAGATATGAGAAAGATATAATAATTGAATTGATGACAGAACCGTTTATCAACCAGAGAATACTGGCTGAAAAGTTAAAGTATTCGTTAGGTGTTGTTAACAAATCAATTAAAAATTTAATAGAACTAGAATATATCGATGACGATATCAAACCAACAAAAAAAGCAATAGATGAAATTAACTTAACTAAACCGGCAAATGCCATTATTCTTGCAGCGGGATTCGGAATGAGAATGGTTCCGATTAATACAGAAGTGCCAAAGGGATTATTGGAGATTAATGGGGAACGGATGATTGAGAGACTGATCAGACAATTACATGAAGCAGGAATCAATGAGATTTATGTAGTGACAGGATTTATGAAAGAAAAATACGAGTATCTGATTGATGAGTTTGGAGTGGAACTTGTTGTCAATCCGCAGTATGCAGTGAAAAATAATCTTCATTCATTAAGGCTTGTCAACAGTCATATTTCGAATACTTATATTGTTCCATGCGATATCTATTGCAGTAAAAATCCTTTTCATAGATATGAACTGTATTCATGGTATATGGTAAGTGATATGGTTGACAATGATAGCAGGGTGCGTGCTAACAGAAAACTGGAATTGGTGGAAGCAACACAAAATTCCGGTGGCAATACAATGATTGGAGTTGCCTATATTACAGCATATGATGCAAAAGAAATTCAAAACAGAATCTCAGAATTTGATGACAGCCATCAACATGAAGATTCATTTTGGGAAGAAGTTTTGTTTGAAGACAGCAAACTGATGATTGCTGCTAAAATGGTTCATTCCACTGAGGTGATTGAGATTAATACTTATGAACAGCTACGGGATATTGATAGTGATTCGAATCAGTTAAAAACAGATTCCATCGATATTATATGTGATGCATTAGATGCTGAACATAATGAAATTACAGATATTACTGTTTTGAAAAAGGGAATGACAAACAGATCGTTTTTATTTACCTGTAAGGGTAAAAAATATATTATGAGGATTCCGGGAGAAGGTACAGAACAGCTGATCAACCGAAGACAGGAAGCAGCAGTTTATCAGGTGATCAAAGATAAGCACATCTCTGATAATATTATTTATATCAATCCGTATAATGGATATAAGATTACAGAGTATTTTGAAAATACAAGAGTCTGTGATCCACTGAATGATGAAGATTTGAAAAAATGTCTCAAGTTATTAAAGGAATTCCATCAGATGAAGCTGACTGTGGATCATGAATTTAATATATTTGAATTGATTGACTTTTACGAAGATTTGTGGGAAGGTCAACCATCTGCTTATGGTGACTACAAGATAACAAAACAAAATGTATTATCACTGAAGAGTTATATTGATGAGCATCAGACAGAAAAGATCCTCACACACATTGATGCCAATCATGATAATTTCCTTTTTGCAACAGATGAAAATGGAAATGAGATTCTAAGACTGATTGACTGGGAATATGCAGGAATGCAGGATCCGCATGTGGATTTAGCAATGTTTTGTATCTATGCATTATATGACAGAGAGCAGACAGATCATTATATATCGTTATACTTTGATGGAAATGTAGATGAAGAAATAAGGATCAAGATATATTGTTATGTGGCAGCCTGTGGACTTCTTTGGAGTAACTGGTGCGAATATAAGAGGCATCTGGGAATTGAATTCGGTGAATACTCATTAAGACAGTACCGATATGCCAAAGATTATTATAGGATTGTCCAGGATGAATTAAGTAAAAGATAAAAATTTCAATTAGGTTATGACTATCACTCAAAATGGTGATGGTATTAATATAGATAAGAAATTTTAGAAAATATAAGGAGAGAATTGATTATGTCAAAATCAACATCTAAAAAAAAGACGGCAACTGCAAAGAAAAACAATCAGCCGTCTGATGGAAAAGAAAAACAGCAGTCAATTGATGTGACTCAAGAAGAGGAAACATTTGAAGAAAATGATGAATCTGTAGAAGAAGTTGATGAAGAAACAGAAGAAACACAAGCAAAAGAGACAAAGAACCAGAACAGTAAAACAGAACATTCAACAAAAAAATTGAAAGAGTTAGATGAGATTCCTAAAAAAGGAGAAATTGATTGGCTTATCACATTAGTTCCACTTGCAATTATCATGGGACTTGCCATTTTGTTTTTTAAGATCCCTGATCAGTCGAAAGAAGTACTGGATAAAGTAAGAGCGTTCTTTGGTGATAAGATGGGTACTTACTATCTCATCATCGGGCTTGGAATTTTCTTGTTATCACTTTTTATCGCAGTTTCAAAATATGGCGATATTGTATTGGGAAGCCCGAATGAAAAACCAAAATATTCTTTCTTTTCATGGGGATGTATGATGTTTACCTGTGGATTGGCAGCGGATATTTTATTCTATTCGTTTTCAGAATGGTTTATGTATGCGGCAGAACCACATATTGAAGAACTTGGAAATATGCAGGATTGGGTAGGCGTCTTTCCAATTTTCCACTGGAGTTTAATTCCATGGAGCTTTTATCTAGTTCTTGCAGTAGCATTTGGATTTATGCTTCATGTAAGAAAGAGAAGCAAACAGAAGTTTTCAGAAGCCTGCAGACCGATTCTTGGAAAACACACAGATGGTCTTGCAGGAAGAGTAATCGATTTGTTCGCAGTATTCGCATTACTTGCAGGCACAGCAACTACATTTAGTATTGCTACACCACTGATGGCAACAGTTGTAAAAGAATTATTTAATGTCAGCTTAAGCCGTACAGCAATTACTATTATTATTTTATTAATTACATTTGCCATTTATACGTATTCACTGTTACACGGTTTTAAGGGAATCAGTATTTTAGCTAAAACATGTATCTTCTTATTCTTTGGTCTTCTTGCCTATGTATTTTTGTTCGGAGGACAGACAAGATACACGGTGGATAATGGATTTGCATCTATTGGAAGAATGATTCAGAATTTCTTTGCATTGTCAACAGAAACAGATCCGATGAGAACATCATCTTTCCCGCAGAACTGGACGATTTTCTACTGGGCTTATTGGATTGTATGGTGTATCGCTGCGCCATTCTTTATCGGAAGTATATCAAGAGGAAGAACAGTGCGTCAGACTATTCTTGGCGGATATGGATTTGGTGTAGGTTCTACCATCGTAAGCTTTATTGTACTTGGTAATTATTCACTTGGTTTGCAGGTGTCAGGTGTACATGATTTCATTTCACAGTATGTAGATGGCGGCTATGATGCGTATCCTGTCATTATTAACATTATCAAGACTTTACCACTCGCTTCTGTAGTATTGGTAGTATTGTTGATCACAATGATTGCATTCTATGCGACATCATTTGACTCCATTGCTCTTACAGCGTCATGTTACAGTTATCATAAATTGGAAGAAGACCAGAATCCAAACAGATTCATCCAGTTTATGTGGTGTGTGCTTTTAATTGTGCTTCCTATCGCACTGGCATTTTCGGAAAGTTCGATGAGCAATATTCAATCAGTAAGTATTATTGCTGCCTTCCCGATCGCGGCGATTATCATTATGATGGTAGTCAGCTTCTGTAAGGATGCCAATAAATATATGGAAGAGTTAAAGAAAAACGAAAAAGCAAAATAGAAACAATTTAATATGGAAACAATCTATAGTAAAAATCGGTAAAGCGATTTTGAAATAGAATGTGTTCAATGTGGCGACGGCTGGGAGGCTGTTGCCACAGTTTTTTTGTATAAGACCTGCGTTGTGAAAAATGCACTGAAAAAAAATAAAAGTTAAAAATTTATTGAGCAATAGTAACAATTATGAACAAAATGTTAACGAGTGTTAAAGAAATATTAACAAAATATGGATTCATTTTCAAATAAAAATATTGCATTTTGAAAAATGTAAGTATATAATCAAGTTAAATTAGGGAGGTTTCCTAATAGCAAAACCTATACTAATTCAAAAGATTAAAGGAGGAATGTCAAAAATGAGTAGAAAGCTTAAACGATTTTTAAGCAGTTTACTGGCACTGATGATGGTGTTCTCGCTGATCAGCTACACACCGAGACAAGTGCAGGCGGCCTCAGCATCGGATTACGATCTGATGGAAGACGTGCAGGATGGTGTCATCCTTCATGCATGGGAGTGGTCGTTTAACAACATTAAGGATAACATGCAAACGATAGCGGAATCTGGTTATTCTGCTGTACAGACGTCAGTTATCCAGCAGGCAAAGGAACCAACAAAAGGTAAGACAAATGAAGTATGGTGGCTGTATTATCAGCCGGCAAATTTTACGATTGATAATACCGGTAACAGCGCTTTAGGAACAAAAGCAGAATTTTCTGCAATGTGTGCTGAAGCACATAAGTATGGAATCAAGGTTATTGTCGACGTAGTAGCAAACCACCTTGGAAACAATAAAGGATATGATTTATCAAGTTCTATCCCTGATGATATCAGAAATGACCGTTCATGCTGGCATGAGAACTTTGATAAGGAAATCGATAAGATGGGTGGTTACAGCAACAGATGGGCTGCAACACAGTGTAGTATGGGAGGTCTTCCGGACCTTAATACAGGAAGCACAAAGATTCAGGGATATGTTCTTACTTATTTAAAGGAATGTATCGATGCAGGCGCTGACGGATTCCGTTTCGATGCAGCAAAGCATATCGAGCTTCCGGATGATGATCCATCTTATGCAAGTAACTTCTGGCCATATGTTATTAATGGTGCGAAAGAATACTATAAGACAAATGGTTACTACAAATCAACAAATGATCTTTATGTATATGGTGAGATTCTTGATGGCTCAAATGTATCAGACATCACATCCTATACAAAGTACATGAAGATTACAGATAACCAGATGGGTAACGATGTCAGAGGTGCCATGGCTGGTGAAAATGCAGGCAGCGTAAAGGCAAATCTGGTAAAAGCATACAAGCAGAGTGCAAATGGTACAGATGTTGTGCTTTGGGCAGAGTCTCATGATACTTACTCAAATGACGGTAAAGAATCTACCTATGTAAGTGATTCAGATATCAATAAGACATGGGCATTGGTTGCCTCTAAGAATTATGCAACAGCGTTATACTTTGCACGTACAGCAGGCTGGAGAGGTGGAAAGATTGGTGATATCTGTTCTACACAGTGCTTCAATAAAGAAGTAGTAGAAGTTAACAAGTTCCACAACTACTTTAACGGACAGTCGGAGTACACATCTCAGAGTGACAATATTGTTTACAACGAAAGAGGAACAACAGGTGTAATCCTTGTTAACTGTAAAGGAGGTTCAAAGCAGGTTAGCGTCACAGCCAACAAGATGACAGCAGGAACTTACAAAGATCAGGTAACAGGAAATACATTTACAGTTGCAAATGGACAGATTTCAGGACAGATTGGTGACACAGGTATTGCTGTTGTTTATAATGCTGATCCTGTACCAACAACTCCTACACCTACTATTTCACAGCAGGGTGGAAGTTTCTCATCTGATACATTAACATTAACATTAGGTTTAAAGAATGCAACAAGTGGTACATATAAGATTGGAAGTGGATCAACAGAGACTTATACAGGTTCTAAGACAATCACAATCGGCAGCAATATGAGTTACGGTGACAGTGTTGTGATTACACTGACAGCGACTGACGGTAAAACAACTTCGCAGCCAGTAAATTATACATTTACAAAGACAGAGCAGACAGGAAATATTGCTTATCTGAAACTGCCTTCAGGATGGGGCACAGATGTATATTGTTATGCATATGATTCTGCGACAGAGACTGTGAATAATGGTACATGGCCGGGTGCTAAGATGACTCTTGATTCAGCGACAGGATTATACAAATATGAAGTACCTTCTACAATCGCAAAACCTAGAGTAGTCTTTTACAACAGTGATTCCAACAGATATCCTGCTAATATGGAGAAAGGATTACTGTTTGAGACAGATGGTTCGTGGATTTATGACGGTTCTACATGGAAACAGTATTCAGCTCCTGTCACAAAAGGAACCGTTGTTGTGAAATATGTGGATGAGTCAGGCAATGATGTTGCTACATCAACATCGTTAACAGGTAATGTAGGTTCTTCTTACTCTACCTCTGCTGTATCTGTATCAGGTTATACATTAAAGACAACACCGACAAATGCAACAGGAACTTATACATCATCAACGATTACAGTTACCTATGTATATTCAAAAGCATCATCAACGGATCCTATTGTAACATCTTCATTGGCAAGCGGATCTTCATTCAAGACAGAGACACAGACCATTACATTGACATTAGGCAATGCAACAAGTGGTACTTATTCAGTAGATGATGGTCCTACAAAGACATTTACAAGTTCAGCATCTGTCGTTTTAGGACAGGGTAAAGTGGCGGATTCTACAGTAACAGTAAAAGCAACAGCAAAGAATACTAGCGGAGTTACAAAAGAGTATACATTTACTTACAATAAAGTATTTAACGGAACAGTAAACGAAGTAGCAAATGCTTCTGCAAAATTATATAATGCAACAAGTGGAACATTGGATTCGCAGTACCAGACAGGAACTTCAACAGTGAAGAAGACAATTTCTGTTGACGGTGATATCTCAGATTGGGATAGCACGATGCTGATCGCACAGGGTGCTGCAAATGACGATCCTAGAGTATATCGTCCAAATTCAATGTATGAGGTTGGAATTGATCTTTATGCACTTTATGGAACATATGACGATAACAATCTCTACCTTATGTGGGAGATGACTAACGTACAGGATGTGGTTGCACCGATTGATGACTTCCCACTTAGTGGCGGAACATTGTATAGTGGTCATCAGTATCCGATCTTTATCGCTATTGATACAAGAGACAGTGCAACAAGAATTGGAAATGACTGTAAAACAGCTGCAGGCGGAACCCTTTGGGATAAGCCAATTATCTATAAGCAGAATGTTAACAAGGTCATTGCAACATTTACAAATGGATGGAAGAATTTCATCTATGGTGGAGACAGCTCAGGTATCGATCCTGTAGAGATTTATGATACGAATACTTCAGGAATCGAAATGAAGTGGGGCAAAGGAATCTTAAACTCAAAGGTAATGGGAATCAACGGTGCATACGGTGTTAACAACGGAAGAGTTGTAGGAGATATGGCATCAGGAGCAACTTATGTTGACTTTAATACGAAGGGTCATGACTCAGCTTCAATGGATTTCCATTATGAAATGTCAATTCCATTATCAAAGATTGGAACATCAGCTTCACAGATTGCACAGAACGGACTTGGAGTACAGCTTGTAGCTACAATGGGTCTTTCAGGTATGGATTGTCTGCCATATGACTTAACAATGAATGACAATGCAGATAAAGATGATTCTGCAGGTTCACAGGAAAACAACAGCTTTGAAAAGAGTGATGATGATGTTATCACAGTACCGATGGCAAGCCTTGTGAAGGGCAGCGGAACAATTGTCATCCCTACTCCGGATGAACTTGAATTGAACTTTGGTGCGGACAGATCTTCTCCACAGACAGCAGGCACAGCACTTACATTAAAGGGTATTGCAAAGGGTGGTAAAGCTCCTTACACATATAAATTCTATGTAGATAATTCGTTAGTTGGAACAAAATCAGGAAGCGGAGAAACAAGTGTTGCATGGACACCTTCTGCAGGCTCTTATACAATTAAGTGTGTTGTAACTGATAGTGATAACAAGAGTGTTACAAGTACAAAGAAGTATACGATTGAAAGAGGTTCTGTTGTTGTGACAGAAGGCTGGAAGCATGACAGCAAAGGCTGGTGGTATGTGAACGCTGACGGAACTTATGTAAAGAGTGCATGGAAGAAGATTGACGGAAACTGGTATCGCTTTGGCTCAGACGGTTACATGGTAACAGGCTGGTACAAAGAAGGAAGTACATACTACTATCTGAAGTCAAATGGTGCACTCGCATC
>CACYDA010000223.1 GCA_902773095.1 uncultured Lachnospiraceae bacterium
AATTAAATTGGTTTAATAGAGGAGTTTTGTTTCCTGGTTTATATACAATTGTTGACTATGGTTGTATATAAATCGGTAGCAAAACTTTTTTTTTGTTTTTCTTGACACCAAGTAGTATTGTGATATAATATATTAAAACACATGAATAATTGTTCATATATAAATAAGATATGTTTCAAGATTCATCAAAAGATTATATTGGAAAGGAATTTTAGTTATGAAAAAAACGTATAAAATTGAAGTGGATTGCGCAAATTGTGCAAATAAAATGGAAGAAGCAGCAAATCAAACGCCAGGAGTGAAACATGCAGTTGTAAATTTTATGACGCTAAAAATGAATGTAGAATTTGAAGAAGGGGCAGATTTAAAAGAGGTTATGTCTAATGTGTTGAAGAATTGTAAAAAAGTTGAAGATGATTGTGAAATATTTTTCTAAATTGAAGTTTGATTGCGTACTGATTGTTTGATCTTGGAACTGTAGTATGTCATATTTTGAAAACAAAAGAGTGAAAAGGTTGTATCATATAGGATATGTATGGCTACGACCTTTTATTATTATAAATAGTGAAAGAAGTGATTGATTGTGAATAAAAAACAGAAAAAAGTACTGACGAGAATTATTGTTACTTCAATACTGATTTTGGTATTGGAATTGATACCGATTGAAAATCTGTTAGGTGGCTATTTGAAGTTTGGACTTTTTATGATACCATATCTGATTATTGGATATGATATCTTGAAGAAAGCGTTCAAAGGTATTAGGAATAGACAGATGTTTGATGAGAATTTTCTCATGGCTGTTGCGACAATCGGAGCAATTGCACTTGGTGAATATGTTGAAGGTGTTGCGGTAATGCTTTTTTATCAGATTGGTGAACTGTTTCAGAGCTATGCTGTTGGTAAGAGCAGAAGAAACATTAGTGAATTGATGGATATACGTCCGGATTATGCCAATGTGGAAGTGGATGGTGAGATTGTAAGAATTGATCCGGATGAAGTTGAGACCGGAACAATTATTATCGTACAGACTGGAGAAAAAGTACCAATAGATGGTATAGTAGTTGAAGGAAATGCAGCACTTAATACAAGTGCCCTTACCGGAGAAAGTATGCCAAGAAATGTAGAAAAAGGTGACGAGATCATCAGTGGATGTATTAATATGACAGGTGTGCTTAAAATTAAGACAACACGTGAATTTGGAGAGTCAACTGTCTCTAAAATACTTGATCTGGTTGAAAGTTCAAGTTCAAAGAAGTCGAAATCTGAAAACTTTATATCTAGATTTGCAAAGTATTATACACCGGTAGTCTGTTATCTGGCATTGGCTTTAGCAATCCTTCCGCCGATTGTAAGAATCACAGTAATGGAATTAAAACCTTTGTGGGGAGAATGGATCTATAGGGCACTTACGTTTCTGGTAATCAGCTGTCCGTGTGCACTGGTAATCAGTATTCCGTTAAGTTTTTTTGCTGGGATAGGTGGGGCAAGTCATGAAGGTGTACTGGTAAAAGGCTCTAATTATTTAGAAGCGCTGTCTATGACAAAATATGTTGTTTTTGATAAGACTGGAACAATGACACAAGGCGTATTTGAAGTAAGTGGCATACATCATAACAAAATTGAAGATGAAAAACTGCTCGAATATGCAGCTTTAGCAGAGAGTTTTTCATCACATCCGATTGGTAAAAGTATTCAGCAATCTTATGAAAGCATGTCAAAGAAAAGACCGGATCAGAGAAGGGTTTCTGATGTGAGAGAACTAAGTGGAAAGGGTGTCATAGCAACCATTGATGGCATTGAAGTGGGAGCAGGTAATGCAAAATTAATGGATGAAATGAAAGTAAAATATAAAGAGTGCCACGAGGCAGGAACAATCGTCCATATTGCAATGAATAGAGAATATGCCGGGCATATTCTGATTACTGATGTGATTAAAGAAAATGCAAAACAAACAATTGATGCACTAAAAAAATGCGGAATTAAAAAAACAGTGATGCTGACCGGGGATGAAAAAAAGACTGCCATCACTATTGGCAGACAATTAAACATTGATGAAATTTTCAGTGAACTGCTTCCGGAAGATAAAGTAGCAAAAGTAGAAGAATTGCTGGAGAAAAAAGAAAAGAATGAAAAGCTTGTCTTTGTAGGAGACGGAATCAATGATGCGCCTGTTCTTTCGAGATCTGACATTGGTATTGCAATGGGGGCGTTAGGATCTGATGCAGCTATTGAGGCGGCGGATATCGTTTTGATGGATGATGATCCTTTAAAGATTTCAAAGGCAATTAAAATAGCAAGAAAATGTATAAGAATAGTATATGAAAATATATATTTTGCAATTGGAATTAAAGTATTATGTCTGATACTTGGAGCAGTTGGAATTGCAAATATGTGGGCGGCAATATTTGCAGATGTGGGCGTTATGGTAATCGCTGTATTAAATGCAATCAGAGCTCTGTTTGTGAAAAAATTGTAACTGTCCAATGATATATTTGCAATGAGAAGAAGGTTGCGGGATAAGGAGAAAATAGAATGAACTATAATGAATTGAATCATGATGGATTAGATCAAAACGAATTGAATCATGATGGATTGAATCATGATGAATTAGATCATAATGAAAAGTGTGATTGCTGTGAAACGATAGAAGTTCACCCTGATCTTTTAAAAATTGTCAATGAAAAAATGCCGGATGAAACGGAACTTTACGATTTGGCAGAGCTTTTTAAAGTGTTTGGTGATTCTACAAGAATTAGAATATTGTTTGTGTTGTTTGAGGCAGAAGTGTGCGTATGCGATTTGGCACAGGCGTTGAATATGACTCAATCTGCCATCTCACACCAGTTGAAAATACTAAGACAAAATAAACTTGTAAAAAGTAGGCGTGAAGGAAAGTCAATTTTTTATTCACTAGCTGATGAACATGTAAGGACAATTATTGCTCAGGGATGCGAACATATAGAAGAAGAGTTATAAAAATCGGTAGGAAGATTCATTAGATGGAATAGGATGGTAGTTTAATAGGCGTTTAAGATACTTCGACTTACATTATGTTAGTTGTATATATTGCACAAAAGCAACGCAGACATGCTCTCGCTTGGAAAATAACATAACGGTACATAAAGCACCAAAGAACGGTGCTTAAGTACCGATGTTATTTTAACAGTCTGCTTATGCTTTTTGTGCACTATATGCAACATACGTTACTTGAACTAGAGTTTCACTATCGCTTAAATAGATTAAAAAGAATAGTAGATTAAAATGAATAGTAGTTTAAAAAGAATAGTAGATTAAAAAGAATAGTAGATTAAAAAGGATAGTAGTTAAAAAAATAGTAGTTTAAAAAGCCTGCAAATAAGAAAGGAAATTAATAAAATGAATCAGAATAATGAAAACTATGGTATTTTATTTGATTTGGATGGAACACTTTGGGATTCGTCGATTCATGTTGTTGAATCGTGGAATCGTATTCTTTCAAAATATGGAAGAAAGATGATTACAGTTGATGATATGCGTGGATATATGGGAAAGACGATGGAAGCAATTGCAAAACTCATGTTGCCTGATGAGACTTTTGAAAATCGCCATGAGATTTTTGAAGAATGTTGCAGATATGAGGTAGAATATCTGAATCAAAAAGGTGGGATCCTATTTGAAGGATTGGAAAAAACTCTCAGTGAATTATCTGAAAAATATCAATTGTGTATTGTGAGTAACTGTCAGGTGGGATACATTGAATCATTTTTAAATTATCATAATATGGGAAGATATTTTGCAGATATAGAAAGCTATGGTAATACCGGCTTGGAAAAGGGGCATAATATAAAACTAGTAGTAGAACGAAATCATTTTACAAAAGCGTTTTATGTTGGTGATGTGCAAGGGGATATGGATTCCGCGGATTTTGCTGGAATTCCATTCGTACATGCGGCATATGGATTTGGTACAGTAAACAGAAATGTCGATAAAATCAATTCAATTACAGAATTACCGCAATGTGCAAAGAAAATGTTTGATAAAAAGTAATAAGAAAGGAAATATGCAAGTAACTATGGAGTTTGCATCAGAAGAAAAATGAAGTTAATATCATGGAATGTAAATGGAATAAGAGCATGTGTGCAGAAAGGATTCATGGATTTTTTTAATGAAATTGATGCAGATCTATTCTGCATTCAAGAAAGCAAAATGCAGGAAGGTCAGTTGAAATTGGATTTGGAAGGATATCATCAGTATTGGAATTATGCAGAGAGAAAAGGTTATTCCGGTACTGCAATATTCACAAAAAAAGAACCTGTTACTGTGTCGTATGGAATGAATATTGAAAAGCACGATAAGGAAGGAAGAATCATTACACTCGGATTTGATGAGTATTATATGGTGACAGTATATACACCGAATTCAGGAAATGAGTTAGCAAGATTAGATTACAGAATGGAATGGGAAGATGATTTTAGAAAATATCTTAAGGAACTTGAAAAAAAGAAACCGGTAATTGTGTGTGGTGATATGAATGTCGCTCATAAGGAGATTGATTTGAAAAATCCAAAAACAAATCACAAAAACGCAGGATTCACGGATGAGGAAAGAGAAAAGTTTTCTTTGTTGTTAGAGAGTGGATTTACAGATACCTACAGGTATTTTTATCCGGATGTTACAGATGTATATTCATGGTGGTCATACAGATTCAGCGCAAGAGCAAAGAATGCAGGATGGCGTATTGACTATTTTCTAACATCTAAGGTATTAGAAGAAAGATTGACAGGTGCAAAAATACATACAGAAATATTAGGTTCTGATCATTGTCCTGTAGAATTGGAAATTGCATTATAATGATCGACAAGTGAAATCTCACCAAAGAAATGTTATTAGTTACGATATACAAATCAGAGAGATAAAAGTAATCTGGTCGAAATAAAGGTCTTGTGGCTAACATAAATGTAAAATAAGCAAGAATTGTTAGCCAAATCAAGACAAATGAAGGCAGAATAGAGGGTATGTGGCTAACAAAAACACAAAGAATGTTCGGATAGTTAGCCAAATTAAGGTAAATGAAGGAAGAATAGAGGGCGTGTGGCTAACAAAAAGACAAAGAATGTTAGAATAGTTAGCCAAATCAAGGCGAATGAAGGCAGAATAGAGGGCGTGTGGCTAACAAAAAGACAAAGAATGTTAGAATAGTTAGCCAAATCAAGGCAAATGAAGGAAGAATGAAGTGTTTGTGGCTAACAAAACACCAAAAAGCAAGAATAGTTAGCCAAATTAAAGCGGACACAGAAAAGTCGATGGCTTACAAACAAAAAATGAGCAAAAGAATTCAAATGAAAAAACGTCAAAAAATAAAAAAGTGTCGAAAAAAATAGTGTCGAAAAAAAATGAAAAAAGTTGTTGACAA
>CACYDA010000224.1 GCA_902773095.1 uncultured Lachnospiraceae bacterium
GACAGCCGCACATTATTTGCAGTAAAAGTAATGTGTGGCTGTCAATTATTTTGAAAGACTGGAGAGATTGAAATGCTATTAGGTCAGAGAATCCGCTTTTTACGCGTTTTCAGAGGAATGACACAGAAGCAGCTTGGAAAGCTCATTTTGAGGTTCGTTCCAAAATTTTTCTCGATAAGTACAAAAAGCATTGACTATTATTGCTGTAAAATATATAATGAGTATAATTGTTGTGAATTTTATATGTGGCAAAAAAACTGAATATCATGACAAGAAATATTTTTAAAAAGACATATTCTGTCACTGTAAATATGTATAATGATAATAGAGTAGAGAGTAGAGGTGATTTGTAATGCAAGATGAAAAAAACGACAAAATTGGTCGCGTACTCGCCTTATATACTCAATTTATTAATGGAGAAATCGTTAATAAATCCGATGCTGCACATATGTACGGTGTAAATGAGCGCAGTATACAACGCGACATCAATGATATACGATACTTTATGGAGAGAAATAATGAATACGGACAAACCTCCGGAACCATTCTTTATGATCGAAAAGAAAAAGGTTATCGGCTGGAAAAAGTCAGCAGACATTATTTTTCTAACAGTGAGGTACTTGCCATCTGCAAGATATTGTTGGACAGCCGCGCCTTTACCAAAAGCGAGATGTCTATGATTTTGGACAAGCTAATTTGGTGCTGTGTGTCGGATAAGAACCGAGCGCGGATCAAGGAACTGATTCAAAATGAGGAGTATCACTATGTTGAACCAAGGCACAAAACCAAGTTTATTGATACTATGTGGGAAATCGGACAGGCTATTAGACAATGCCGATATATAGAGATCGACTATCTTCGTACAAAAGATAGAGCGTTAGTTAAGCGCAAATTAAAGCCCGCAGCAATTCTCTTTTCGGAGTATTATTTTTACCTAACAGCATTTATTGATGACAAAGAAGTGAGGGAAAATTTTGATGTCATCAATGACTCTTTTCCCACAATCTACCGTATGGACAGAATCAAAAAACTGACTGTCCTTGACGAAAAATTTCATACGCCTTACCGCGACAGATTTGAGGAAGGCGAATTTCGCAAGCGTGTCCAATTCATGTACGGTGGTAGATTGCAAAAGATTAAATTCCAATATATCGGCACAGATATCGACGCGGTGCTTGACCGATTGCCTACGGCAGTAATTCTCGACGAGCAGGATGGAGTTTATACAGTGAGTGCGGAGGTTTTTGGCAAGGGAATTGATATGTGGTTGAGAAGCCAAGGAGAATCTGTCAGAGTAATAAATGTTTGTGAATAAGACCTGTATTTGTATAATGGGAGGTTAAATGGATGGATAATGTTAATGCGGCATTGATCGACATCAGAAATATCAACAGAGCATATGAACTATCGACAGATAACATTGATAAGATGATTGACGAAATTAGCCATGCAAAAGTGTGTACGCCAATTATCGGCAAGTTCAGTTCGGGGAAAAGCGCACTTGTCAATACGCTGTTGGGTTATAGCTACAAAATACTTCAAGAAGATATTACCCCCGAAACTGCTATACCTGCCGAAATAGTTTACTCTGATAGCATTGAGCAGGTAACAATCATTGGAAATAATGGTGCAGTATGCAAAACAATGGATATCAACGAGTACAGAAATTATGAGGCGGACGCAAATACGGTAAAAAGTGCAAGAATCCAATTAAACTGTCGAAATCTCCAAAGCATTCCCGATATCATGTTGGTGGATATGCCGGGTTTCGAATCGGGATTTGAAATACATAATAAGGCTATCGACAATTATTTGCCACAAAGTTTAGCCTACGTTGTCACCATTCCAGCAGATGATATGATCATCAGAAGCACTATCGGAAATATACTGAAGGAGTTATGTCTTCATGATATGCCGCTTTGTATTGTCATTACCAAATATGATAAACGAAATGACGACTTTGAGGAAACCCTTGCATATACTAAGGAGAGTCTAAAAAGATTTGTGGGCGAACGGAGTCTCAGATTCTGTAACACCAGCAGCTTTACTGGTGAAGTAGATGATTTTATGCGATTTCTTTTGGAAATACAACAGCAATCAGCAAAAATTCTGGCAGGAAAGTACAGAAGATTAGCGTTAGGAATTGTGGAGAATACCGAAAATTATCTGATAACAACTTTGAAAGGCAGTCAGTTGTCGGAGTCGGAACTCAGTGAGCAGGAGGACAAGCTTCACAATCAGCTTGCTACACTGGATTCCTCATTCTCTAAACAGCGGCATGATTTTGACATGGAAATTTCCAGCTGTGTAGAGGAAATCAAAAATGATGTGCGCTCCGCATTAGAATCCGAAGAATCCACATTGGTTGCGATGGCTATGAACAACCAAAATATCAGCAGCCAGATCAATCAGGTTGTGAGAAATACAGTAACCGTAAGCATTCAGAACCGATTGATTCCAAGGGTGCAGAAGTATGTCAAAAAGATGGCTCATACAATTAACGAAAATAAAATCGGCGATGTCAATATTTCGTTTTCCTTTGATACCAAAGATTTTCAGCAAAAAATGACTGCCTCTGTTGTGGCAGTGGCGGCGGGAATAGTGGTGGGATTACCCATCTTGGGACTTTTAGGCGCAATTGTCGCTGGCATTA
>CACYDA010000225.1 GCA_902773095.1 uncultured Lachnospiraceae bacterium
ACTTTTGTTAGCCACATCCTCTTTCTTTTCCTGCTTTTTTACACCTACCGGCTAACTTTTCCTCCTCTTTTGTCACTTTTGTTAGCCACATTCTCTTTCTTTTCCTGCTCTTTTACACCTACCGGCTAACTTTTCCTCCTCTTTTGTCACTTTTGTTAGCCAGATGCTCTTTCTTTTCCTGCTCTTTTACACCTACTGGCTAACTTTCCCTCCTCTTTTGTCACTTTTGTTAGCCAGCAGTCCTGATCAGAGTCACTTTTTACCGCAAAACCCACTTACCATTATCTCACCATCTCTTACCTTGATTGTAATACAGCCACTAAGATCTGTTCGATAAACATCGCAGTCGTTTGAACCCAGCCGTTCTATCACTTCAGGGCTCGGATGTCCATATCTGTTATGAATCCCACATGATATGATGGCTGCTTTTGGTGAAAGTAACTCCAAAAACACTTTACTTGACGAACCTTTCGAACCATGGTGTCCGACTTTTAATAAGTCGACACTTTCCAGCCCCTTTTTTACTAAATACTCTTCTCCCATACTTGACAAATCACCGGTAAAAAGCATTTTAAATTCTTCATATTCCAATTCAAACACAATTGATAATGTGTTTTTATCCATCCCGTAAGCTCCCTTTTCCGGCCAGATGCATCGCAACTGTAGTTTGCCATCTGATATCATTTTTCCTCTTGAAAACAAAATAACTTTAACATTATTTTTCTTCGCTTCATCTATTAATTCATCAAATGCTTCATCTTTTACTGACTCACCAATATCTTGCATTACAAGGTTTTTTACATAATTTTTTCCATTAATTTTCTCATTTAACAACTCTTTTGCTCCTGAAATATGATCCAGGTCAGTATGTGTAATGATCAGATAATCCAGCCGCTGCACACCATTTGCTTTTAAGAACGGGACGATTGTGTACTTTTCGATTTGACTTTTAGATGAACTGCCCGCATCTACCAATGCAGTTACATCACGACTATGGATGAAAATGCTTTCACCCTGACCTACATCTATCATTTTAATAACTAGGGCATTTCTGTCACGATATGTCACCAGCAGAAATGTAGTTACATAAATAATGATAAACAAACTTCTTCCTATGCACAAATTAACTCGTTTTGAGAATCCCCCTATCTTTCGGATATTTCCTGATTTTTGGAATCCCCCTATCTTTCGGATATTTCCTGATTTTTGGAATCCCACTATCTTTCGGATATTTCCTGATTTTGGAATCCCCCTATCTTTCGAATATTTCCTGATTTTTGGAATCCCACTATCTTTCGAATATTTCCTGATTTTTGGAATCCCACTATCTTTTGGAAAATTCCTGACTTTAGGAAATTTCCTGATTTTAGACTTTTTTCTGACTTTAGAATTTTTCCTGACATAGGAAAATGTTTTAACAAATGAATGATAACAATTCCTATAATGATCACTATATAATATAAAAATATTCTTTTACCCGATACATCTCCCACGATTTTCACGGCGCCCGGTAGTTTTAAAAATATGTGGCAGATTTTATCGAAGCATAACAAAATCATGCAGCCAAGATGAAATACCCATCTACCTCCCCAAAACCATATATAACTGAGCAGGATTCCAAATGTTCCCAATGCAATAACAATTCCCATAAAAGGAATGATACATAAATTAATCACCGCTGAATACATGGATAGCATGTTGAATGAATTGATGAGTACCGGCCTTGTCGCCATATTGATACACATTCCCGCCACAAGCGATTTTGTCACTTTATGTTTCACTTTCATGGCCTCGTCAAACTCCTCATAGATTACCCCAATTCCAATCAGTGCTAAAAATGACATACAGACCCCCGTATGTAAGATGCATAATGGGTTTTCAAAAAAAATCAGTCCAAATGCAATAGACATAGCAGACAATAAATCATAGCTTCTTCCTGACAGACCGGCAATCATACTAATGATCAACATTACAAATGCTCTTTTTACAGAATACGTGTTACCAACCATCAGAACATAACTTTCCAAAACGCAAAGCGAAACTAGTACGGATGATAGTATTCCATGTCTTTTTCTAAGCAAACGGAAAATAAAATAACCTGCCATTGAAATATGGAGTCCCGAAATACTCAGAATATGTGCAATTCCTGCCATCTGATATAATTGAATTGTCTCAGATGATATTTCTTCTTTTTCCCCCAGCAGTATTCCATTATAGATCTGTGCATACTTTTGGGACATATATGGAACAGACAGTGTTACCACCCTTGCACATAATTTTGCTTTCAATTGATACAAATAATGCAGAAATAAGTGATAGCCATCTTTCCTTTTTACTGTCCTAATTGCTTTTGCCTTTAGCTTTGCCTGCACGCCAATGGAATCATAATACTTTTTTTCATCAAATCCCCCTTCATTTCGTTTCTCACTATATCTCACATAATCAGCCTCTGCATACACATTGCATCCTGGTATGAATGGAGCTTCCTGTTCCATTTCATTTTCAGAACCACTCAATTCCCCATTTTCAATCATGAGGACTATTTTTTTCGCATTACATATCTTTTGTGAACTTTTTACCTTGAAAATTTTCACCTGATCAATATAGCAGTATATGCTATCTGATTTCTTTTTTACATCGTATATTCTTCCCTCAATATATAAACTGTTTGTATTCTTTTCCTCCTCCATTTCCAATTTTACAATCACATCATTAGTATTTCTTGCAAATCGATCTGTATACATCACTCCGAACCATTCTACAAACAGAAACAGTACTCCTAATACGATTGCCCGTCTTTCTTTGTAGTGACAACAATACCGCATCGTTATACCTGCAAGAAAACCAACAAGGATAGCCAAGGCTACCCTTTGTAAATGATGACTATATACAATAGAAACCAATTCTCCCAAAAACAAGCCTGAAACAATAAAACAAACAGGCCTTTTAATGTTAAACACCTCTCTTTTTCATTATAACCATTTCTGATTATCCTGTAACTTCATTGCCGATTATCCTGTGACTTCATTGCCGATTATCCTGTGACTTCATTGCCGATTATC
>CACYDA010000226.1 GCA_902773095.1 uncultured Lachnospiraceae bacterium
GGCGGCATTGCAAAAGGATATATTGCAGATCAATTGAAACAGTATCTGACAAGTCATAATGTAAAAAAAGGGATGATTAATCTTGGAGGAAATGTGCTTGTGATTGGATCCAAACCGGATCAATCCAATTACAATATCGGAATTCAAAGACCTTTTGCCAAAAACGGCGATGTAATTGCGATTGTCAATACCAGTGACAAATCGATTGTGACATCAGGAGTGTATGAAAGATACTTTTATCAAAATGGTGAACTGTATCATCATATTTTAGACGTAAGTTCAGGATATCCGGTTTCAAATGAACTGCTTTCCGTGACAATTATTTCAGACAATTCGGTAGATGGAGACGGACTCAGTACAACCGCTTTTGTTCTTGGACTTGATGATGGTATGGAACTGATAGAATCAATTGGTGATGTAGAGGCAGTGTTTGTGGACAATGAATCTCATATATACCTGACGTCAGGCCTTTGGATGAAGGATGATGTGATTCATCTGAAATAATGATATTTTGAACAACAAAAAAACGATATGACAAAACACATACCGTTTTAATGAAACAAAAGGGAATAATATGAAAAAAATGTAAAAAGAAAACTTAATTTCTATGTTCTTTATATTAATCGATAAAATTTAATAAAAAATGTGGAATTTGTGAACCTTCAAAAAATAATTTATGAATAATTTGTGAACGAGTATTCCCTAAAATTCTCGAATATAAAAAATCAGACTCAAAATTCCTATGAATAATGAATCTGATTTAATGGTTCTGATTTAATGATTCTCATGAAAATCTGTTATATAATTACTTTCACGGGACATTTTTCTTTGCATTTGCCACAATTCGTGCATTTATCATAATTGATCTGTGCAATATTATTTTCTACTTCGATTGCATGATCTTCACAAACACGTGTACACATCTTACATCCGATGCAGCCGGCCTGACAGACTGCTTTGACATCTTTTCCGAAATCATTTGAATTACATGCAACAAAATGTTTGTTCTCATATGGAACAAGTTCAATTAATTTCTTCGGACATGCTTTGATACATTTTCCACATGCAACACATTTTTCTTTGTCGACAACCGCAATTCCATTTTTGATATGAATTGCGTCAAACTCACATACATTCACACAAGAACCAAAACCAAGACAACCATATGCACATGATTTTTGTCCGCCATCCGTTGACAATGCAGCCTGACTGCAATCCGGTGTTCCGATATAATTGAATCTGTCACTGGCTTTTTCGCATGTTCCACTACATTTTACAAATGCGACATTTTTGATCACATCTACTTTTGTTCCCATGATTTCGGCTATTTTATTGGCTACAGCTGCACCTCCGACAGGACATGCATTCGCCGCCGCATCACCATTTGCGATTGCTTTTGCAAGACCGTCACATCCGGCATAACCACATCCGCCACAGTTATTGCCAGGCAGACATTCCCGCACGGATATTTCTTTCTCATCTACTTCAACTTCAAATGCCTTACCGGCAAATCCAAGCAAAAGACCTATTATTAACCCCGTACCACCTACTAGACAAGTAGCGATAATGATTCCAGTCGTACTCATATCTGATTTCCTTTCTATTAATTTATGGAAGATTATTATACAATTTCTCTTATAGAAGCCCTGAAAATCCGGAAAATGCGATTGCCATCAATCCGGCAGTGACGAGAACAATCGGTGTTCCTTTCAGTGCAGGTGAAATGTCATTATATTCATTTCGCTCTCTGATTCCGGCCATAATGACAATGGAAATGGTAAAACCGATGGCCGTACCTAAGCCATTGATCACACTTTCCACTATACCATAACTATTTTGAACATTTAATAGGGCAACACCTAAAACAGCGCAGTTTGTGGTAATTAATGGAAGGTAAACACCAAGTGCCGAGTACAGAGAAGGACTCATTTTTTTCAAAACCATTTCAACAAACTGAACTAATGCGGCAATTACCAAAATAAACACAATCGTATTTAAATATGTCATTTTTGTAGGTACCAAAATGTATTGTTCTATGACACTGGTAAGCAGAGATGAGATTGTGATGACAAATATGACAGCCATTCCCATTCCGGCAGCAGTTTTCACTTTTTTGGAAACTCCAAGGAAAGGACACAATCCCAAAAACTGACTTAAGACAACATTATTCACCAATGCCGCTCCTATTGCAATTAAAATTAATTCTTTCATTAGGCTTCCTCCTTTTTCGAATTTCCGATAAATTCCTTGCCTCTTTCCTCACATTGTTTCTGACATGCAGAACAATCTGCAATACATTTTAACTCTTTTGGCTTTTTACCGTTTGAAATGCGGATTTTATTCTGGAGGGCTACCAATACCGCAAGTACAAAAAATGCTCCCGGAGCAAGACCGATGATTTTGATGCAGTATTCATCAGGGATGATTCTGTGAGATAAAACAGTTCCTGACCCTACAAGTTCCCTAAAAAAGCCAAGACATGAGAGCCCAAATGTAAAACCGAGTCCCATCCCTATTCCATCAAAGATGGATGGCAGAACAGGGTTTTTAGAAGCATATGCTTCTGCTCTTCCCAAAATAATACAATTGACAACAATCAGTGGGATATAAATTCCCAAAGAGGCATTAAGCGAAGGAAGGTATGCTTCTAACAAAAATTGGACAATTGTTACGAAACTAGCCACAATTACGATAAATGCAGGCATACGTACTTTGTCCGGAATCACTTTCCTAAGCATGGAAATAATAAAATTGGAAGCAGTTAACACTACCATTGTTGTCATGCCCATTCCAAAACCATTTTGTAATGATGATGTTACGGCAAGAGTCGGACACATTCCAAGCATCATGACAAATGTCGGGTTTTCTTTAATTAGACCATTATAGAGACGTTCTGTACATCTATTCATCCGATTCTCCTCCTTCTTTTTGATTTTCATCATTTAAATGAATAAATTGGAATGCAAGAATACCGGTATTCACACCATTTGTTACAGCGTTGGTTGTTACAGTGGCACCACTGATGGCATCAATCTGGTCATCCTCACTTTTTCCGGATTTTACATATTCGATTTTTTCTGCTTTCATACCGGCAAATTGATTTTTAAACTTCACTTCATCTGCTTTCATCCCTACACCGGCTGTTTCACTAAGGGTGAGAAATGAAATCCCGTTAATGATACCATCATTTCTGATACCAAGTGTAAATTTGATCTCACCACCATATCCTTCCAAATCTGTTACTGTAATGACATATCCGAGGTTCTCTCCTGATGCATCTTTGGCAGTAACAATTTCATTGATATAAGCGACGGATTTTTTGTATCCGTTCTTTTCAAGAAAAATTAATAGTTCATTTTCATCGTATGGTAGTTCTTCAAAAGCAGATGCTTCCTTAAATACTTTCGCATATGCTTCCTTTTTAGATTTTTCTTCCTGCTTTTTTCGAGGTTCTTTTGTAATCTCATAAACAGTACCAAGCAAAACGCCTGCAATCAATGTAATGAGGCATAATTTCATGGAATTCATTATAATTTCTTTCATGATTTTTTTGCCTCCTTTCCAAACGATTTTGGAATCGTTATTTTTTCGATTAATGGAACTAATAGATTACAGAAGATGATTGCATAAGAAACACCTTCAGGAGCAGCAGTTGACGACGCAAGCATTCTGAAACAACCGGTGAGTAGTCCCAGACAAATTCCAAACACAATCTTTCCATTTGGCGTAATTGGTGATGTTACATAATCCGTAGCCATAAACCATGCTCCCAGCATAAGACCGCCACCACAAAGCTGTCCTGCCACAAATTTAAAATCCACTCCACCATTTGCAGCAGAATAGATGATTGCAAATAATGTGAATGTTCCAATATAAAAAACCGGAATTCTAAAATCGATAATTCTCTTGATTAAAAGATATACCCCCCCAATCAAAATAGCAAGTGTTGACGTCTCACCAATCGTTCCTGCTGTAGTACCAATGAACATTTTCATCACATCATATGCCCCGCCATTTTTCATATGATATAAAGGCGTTGCTGTTGTTACTCCATCTAAAGTAAACCTTGTCATCTGACCGGTAAACGATAATAAAAGAAAACATCTGGCTCCCAAAGCCGGATTCATAAAGTTCTGACCCAATCCGCCAAAAATCATCTTAACAACAATAATTGCAAATACAGCACCCAGTATGGCAATCCAAATAGGAAGATCGGGTGGCAGATTGAGCGCAAGCAACAATCCTGTAACGGTCCCGCTTAAATCACCAATCGTCAGTTTCTTTTTCATAATCAAATCATATACTGCTTCAGATGTGATTGATGCCGCTACGGTAATCAATATGACAAGTAATGCACGTGTTCCAAAATTGTATACACCGAATATCGTTGCAGGAATGAGTGCAATCAATACATCAAGCATGATTTTTGAAGTCGTCTGATTGTCCCTGATATGAGGGTTAGACGACACATTTAACAATTCATTCAAAATATAGCATTCCTTTCTCAGTAGATTTTTTTATTTTTTTCTATTCGCCAATGCCTGTTTTCTCATCGTCTTAATCGCCTGTGTGAGATTAATCTTTGCAGGACAGACATATGAGCAGCAACCACATTCACAGCATTCAAGTCCATCGTATTTCAAAAAACTTTCCATATCTCCTCTTGCTGAAAATTTCGCAAGTCTGGAAGGAAGTACTCTTCCGGGACAGACATTAACACATCGACCACAGTTGATGCAGTTTGTCTGAGTAATATCAACTAATGGGTCTTTTATGTAACAGAGTAAAGCGGAAGATGTTTTTACAACAGGAACATCCAATGTACTCATTGCCATTCCCATCATTGGACCACCTGAAATAATTTTTTGTGGTTCACTTTTAAATCCACCTGCGGCCTCAATCAGTTCTCTTTGATTCGTACCGATTGGTACAAGAAAATTTTGAGGATGACAAATGGCATCGCCGGTTACTGTAATAACTCTCCGGACAAGGGGTTTTCCACAGGCAACAGCATGGTAAATACCAAATACTGTATCAACATTATCGACAATACAGCCTGCATCTGCAGGGAGTTTCAAAGAATTGATTTTTCTTTTTGTTACAGCATAAATCAACATTCTCTCTGCACCCTGGGGATATTTTGTATACAGCTTGCTTACTTCAATATTTTTTTCCTCTTTCACAAGTTCATTTATTTTTTTAATGGCATCAGATTTGTTATCTTCAATTGCGATGATTCCTTTTGCGTTGTCGAATAATCTGAGCATAATTTTCAGACCGGCTACTAATATTTCCGGTTCCTCTATCAGTCTTCTGTAATCAGAAGTAAGATAAGGTTCACACTCAGAACCATTTACGATAATATAATCAATTTGATCTGGTTCCTTTGGTGACAATTTTACGTGAGTCGGAAAACCGGCGCCCCCCATACCTACGATACCTGCTTTTTTAATCAGACTAATGATTTCTTCCTTACTAAGCTCTTCATACGGTTTTGGATGCTCATATTCGATTTCATTGAAATTGCCATCGTTTTCAATAATGACACATTCTGATTTGCTTCCGTTTACCAAAAGTCGTTTTTCAATCGCTTTCACAGTACCGGAAACAGGTGAATGAACATTGGCAGATACAAATCCGGAAGCTTCACCAATTAACTGTCCTACAAGCACAGCATCTCCTTTTTTTACGATTGGTTTTGCCGGTGCACCAATATGCTGTGACATTGCTACTGCGACATCACATTTTGGATTATATTCGGCAATAGGATCGTCTTTTGACAATTCCTTCCCCTCATAGGGATGAATACCACCTTTAAATGTCAAAATAGACATAGTAAACCTCCATTCTGAAGTAATAATAACAGGATACACATAATAAATATGATTATCCTATATGAATATTCGATTATATTCTAAAAAACGAACTCTATAAGTTTAATACAAATGATAAAAAAATACAACATAATTCACTATGCTATTTCATTATGCTATTTCATTATGCGTAATTCATGATCCGATTTAATTATGTGTATGGGTTGTATGGAATTCCGGTTTAAAATGCCATACTAATACCGCTACAAGTATTGCAACGAAAATGCATACAATTCCTACACAGGTAAAGATGATTCCTAAAGTTCTTTGCAGACCTTCACCTTTTATATAAAATTCATGTGGGTCTTGTGGATTATAGTAAACTTCGACATCCTGCCCTACGGCATAGTTTGACTGAGACTTGCCGATATTTGATTCTTTGATGTACTTTAGTTCTCCTATTTCATATTCAAACACAGGGTGCCAGCTGGAACTATGACCACTACTTCCATAATTGCTTGAACGTCGTACAAGATCAATTACTTTACCATAGGTTTTTGAAGTACAGTTAATCATCTTCTTCTTCTGATTTTTTAATAACATTAAACCAATACACAAGAAAATGACGCCAACCAGTCCCCAGATTCCTGAAAATATCATGATAAATAATGTTGAATCCTTCATTTTTAATCCTCCTTTCAGTCTTAAATCATTATAGGCAATTGTGAAACTTTATTTCAGGTAACTCATGTTGTATATAGTGCACAAAAAGCATAAGCAGACTGTTAAAATAACATCGGTA
>CACYDA010000227.1 GCA_902773095.1 uncultured Lachnospiraceae bacterium
GTTGCAGTATTTACGAGAAGAAATCCACAGGATGTGAAGATTTTAACAGAAGGAGTGAATGTTTATTCGGTATCTGAAATTGAGGCACATAAAGATGAGATTGATGTGCTTATTCTCTGTGGTGGAAGTGCAACAGATTTGCCGAAGCAGACACCGGAGTATGCAAAATACTTTAACGTGATTGATAGTTTTGACACTCATGCAAGAATTCCTGAACATTTCGCAAATGTAGACAAAGCAGCAAAAGAAAGTGGTCATACAGCACTCATTTCATGTGGATGGGATCCGGGAATGTTCTCACTCAACAGATTGTATGCAAACTCAGTTTTACCGCAGGGAAATGATTATACTTTTTGGGGAAAAGGCGTCAGCCAGGGACATTCTGATGCCATCAGAAGAGTTGAGGGTGTAAAGGATGGAAAACAGTACACGATTCCGATTGAAAGCGCTCTTGAATCAGTTAGAAATGGAGAAAATCCAGAACTTACCACAAGACAGAAGCATTTGAGAGAGTGCTTTGTTGTGGCAGAAGAAGGTGCAGATCTTGCAAAGATTGAAGAGACAATTAAAAATATGCCAAACTATTTTGCAGATTATGATACAATTGTTCATTTCATCTCTGAGGAAGAGTTGAAGGCAAACCACAGCGGAATCCCTCATGGTGGATTTGTATTCAGAACAGGTGTGACAGGCTGGAATGGTGAACATAAGCATGTGATTGAGTATAGCTTAAAATTGGATTCTAATCCTGAGTTTACATCATCTGTGATTCTTGCATATGCAAGAGCGGTCAACAGACTTCATAAGGAAGGCATCAATGGATGTAAGACCGTATTTGATATTGCGCCAAAATATTTAAGCACATTATCTGATGAAGAAATAAGGGCACATATGTTATAAAAACACACCCTGGTTTCCTGCATTGTAATTAATTGGAAGATGGACATTTATTTTGTTCTTGAAAAACAAGTGAGAATGAAATCATGGTTTTTGCAAGAAAATGAATGTCCATCTTTCTTTTTTTGTGTTTTGGAAAAAATATATCGTAAAACGATAAAAATATATTGACAAAAATTTCTTTAGTGTTATAATTAGTGTGAAGGATTCAATGGATCAATGTGAAATTAGAAAAATGATCAGAAAGGATATGAAAATGAATCAGAAAAAAATGTCTGCTATGCTCAAAGGCATAGCAATTGTTGCAGGAATGATGCTTACAGTATTTTTGATGATTGTGATGCCTATGTTTGCCAAAGAGTGCAGGGCGATTTATCCTAAATCGAAGGAATTATATATTCCGGGATTGTGTTTCGGATGGTATTTAGGTATACTATGCTATATTGCATTATTCCAGTTTGCAAAGATCTGTATTCAGATTGGAAACGATAACTCGTTTTCAAAAGAGAATATGAAGTCACTCAATATTATTGGGATAATTGGAATGATGGCAGCATTATCATGGTTTGTCATAATGATTACACTTGTAGTCATAGGTTCCATGAGTGTTGCATTTTTTGTGATGATAGTTCTAGCAGTAATGATCAGTATTTCGCTTTCGATTCTCGCTACAGTTCTGTCACATCTTGTGAGAAAAGCGTATGAATTGAAAGAAGAAAATGAACTGACAATTTAGCAGTTTTATCTTATATATGAAACTGTGAGTAGGTTGAACAGAAAGGAAAATGTCTATGTCAATTATTATTAATATAGATGTTATGCTTGCAAAACGCAAGATGAGCGTCACAGAACTATCAAATCGTGTTGGGATTACAATGGCTAATATTTCTATTTTGAAAAATGGAAAGGCGAAGGCAATTAAGATTGATACTTTGGATAAAATTTGTAAAGCACTTGATTGCCAGCCGGGTGATATTCTTGAATGGAGGGATGATGATGGAGAAGAAAAAGAATAGTCAGTTAGTTTGGTACAGTTTTGTTTGTAGTGTAGTTTATTCCATATGTTTTTTTAGAAATAATACTGGAATAGCTCATATCCTGTTTGCGGGATTTATGACATTTTTTTTTGGATGGTATATCAAGAACAACAAAAAGAGAAAAATGAATGTCTGGGATTATACTTATGGTGCTTTATTAGTTTTTCTCAGTATTATTCCGGCATATACGGATAATGCCACTATTACGATTTTAGGAAAACTTTTATTTGTCATTATTATTACAAAGTGGGCAATCCATATCGCCTATGGTGTGGAAAAAATTGGTTTTTTAATCAGTATTTTTTCTTTACTGGAATTTGCAGTAGAATCATTTATTCAGATTTTTGGTATATTTTCACCGATAAAAAAAGAGCAAAATACAAATTATTATTACCGGCAGGTACATCCTGTTAATACTGGAACTAATCATATGAATCAACCAGATGATTCTAACACAAATTATGTGTACCCGCCTCAGTTTGTAAGTAGTCCTAATTATGATAATAATACAAATCACCCTGTAAGTATGGGAGATGATTATGAAAAATCAAATCA
>CACYDA010000228.1 GCA_902773095.1 uncultured Lachnospiraceae bacterium
ATCAGATTTGCATACGAAGACAAAAAACTGATGGACTTCCTTAAAGTCAAGACGTTTCCAATGCCTGTACCAAATCTCTTTGGCGAATCAGAGTCTTTGCCTAAGGATGCAATTATACTTCCCAATAACACTTACGCTACTCATGGTGATAATCGTGACAAAGGCCAGCGGCTGTTTTGCGGTTGTATAGTGAGCAAAGATATTGGAGAATATAATACTTGTCCTCATTTGTGTGAGTACTGCTATGCAAATACGAGTAAAGAAGTTGCAGTAGAGAACTGGAAAAGACATCAACAAAACAAAAAATCTGAAACGATTATTGGAATATGAGCTTTTCTGGGAGAATTCATGCATTAGGAGATAGCATTTCATTCACCGCAATTAGAAATATTGCTGTTGATGAAATATCAACTCTTCCTCGAGTTGAGCAGGACAGACTATATGATGAGTTAGCAAGAGGTACACAAGTGCTGGATGAAGATGCTCATCTGAACATGTATCTCCGTTGCTTTGGACTGATGCATAAAGCAAAAGCGGATGAAGCATTCAAGAACCTTCCTAAACTTAGCGACTTGTTTTCTAAAGAAGTTGAGATATACGACTGGGGGTGTGGACAAGGAACAGCAACAATATGCCTGCTTGATTTCCTGAAAACTTGTGGTATTTCTTCAAAAATAAAAAGACTCAATCTTGTTGAGCCATCGAGTTTAGCAGTTAACCGCTCAGTTGACATATTATCGTGTTATAAAGAAATCAAAAATGCTGAGATAAGAACTATTATCAAGAAATTTGATGATTTAGAAATATCTGATATAGAAAGCTATAATTGCAGGAAACTCCACTTGTTCAGCAATATTTTGGATGTAGCTTCATTCGACTTGGCCAATTTTACTCAATTGTTTCAGCAGACACAAAAAGGCGGTAACTATATTGTATGCGTAGGGCCTCTCAATGCTGGATATAAAAGAATTGATTGGTTCATTGATGCTATCAATCCTAAATATAGATACTTTAGCACAGACAAGCCCAAAGGCTGTTGGATTGAGGGAAAGGAATGGACGATTTCTTTAAGAATAGTAGCTACATTCATTGATACCGTTGAAGATATTGCCATTATTCGTAATCGTATTGAGGATGCAAAGAAACATCGTCAGTTCTTTGCTGGGTATGTAACTGATGCTGTCAATGACATTCTTATGAATTCAGATTATTCTGAGCAAGCAGAGGAACTCATGGCAGCTCTTTCCACTTTTGATGTCAGATCAGACAAATCACTTGAACAAAAGGAGAATATAGAACCTCTCTTGGCAGTAATGGCTAATCTCATCTCAAGAGGTATGCCGACTAAGGCACCTTTAGAGATAGAGAAATTATTATCAACTCATTTTTGTTACTCTTACCCTCCACTTGAAAGAGAGCATTATTATAAGGGAACTGGTAATTGTAATGCCGAGGAAATATTCCACGCATTACACCTTATTGACCCTAGGTTCACTTTTGATAATTATAATTTTAATAGCTTAGACAGTTCTTTTGAGTCGGATTTCATTCAATCCTATCTCCCTCGTCATGGTAAGTCCTATATGAGTCAAGTCCTGGAACCACAACGTGACTTGTCATCAATCGTAGATGTTCCCAACAAAAAGTTTAACCAAGACCGTCGTGTAGATTTCTCCATGGAAATACCATACTCTACCGAGTCTCATGACAATCATATAGGTTTTGTTGTAGAAATAAATGGAGAACAGTATCATTCCAGCATGACAAGCAGAATAAAAGATGCTCGTCGTGAGCAAATGATCAAAGATAGAAGATGGGATGTAGAAACACTTGTTTCCCTCAATGACACATCAGTTGCAGATGATTGGGAATCAAATGAAAAGTATTCTCCGTATTTAAACATTTTGAAGGAGAATTTCTCAAAAAAAATCGAAGGTGACTGGTTGAATCTTTTACAATTCACCCTTTCTCCTTTTGCTATTGCCAGAATAGAGCGTATTTTGGTGGAAGCCATGATAAATGGCCATCTTAATTTGTCTGCAAAGATCTGGAAGATTGCAGTAATAGAACGTGATGTACCATGTGCTCAAATTGCGATAGATGATATTAGAGACATTTACAATCATCTTTGTGCTCTAAAAGGCACAAAAGACAAACTACCAGAAGTAGAGTTGGTTGTTGTCTCAACGCCAGAGTTTGATAATTCTCCTTTACATAAGGCAAAGCGTCCAAAACTTACCCAACAATTATCAGGCAACTATGACATATGCATTGACATTTCTATGCTACTACGGGACAAAATTGCCAACTACTCAATTTCGATAAAGGCAAACGCATATTATGTTATTCGGTCATCACATTATTCTCAGGACATCAGAACGATTTATTCAGCTGAAAATATTGACTATGTTCCATTCGTAGAAAAGACGAGGAGAGGGGAGTATATTGACATCCCAGAGCGTGCAGAAACTTTAAGATACTTCTTACAGAATATATTCCGAAAGGATTCTTTCCGAGAAGGGCAGTTGGCAATACTTAGCAGGGCTTTGTCAAATAAGACAACGATAGGGCTTCTTCCTACAGGCGGCGGAAAGTCATTGACATACCAATTAGCGGCAATGCTTCAGCCTGGTGTTACTATTATAGTTGACCCTCTTATCTCTTTGATGGTTGACCAGTATGATGGATTGGTGGAGCAACGTATTGATGCATCTGCTTGTATTAATAGTACAATGACTAGGGAAGAAAAGTCTTATTGCTTAGGCAGAATGGAAAGAGGCGAACTTCAATTCATGTTTCTTTCTCCAGAACGCTTTATGATGGAGAATTTTCGAGATGAAATACTTGCCATGCCAAGAAGCAATAAGGTCTATTTCGCTTATGGTGTGATTGATGAAGTCCATACTGTATCAGAATGGGGACATGATTTCCGTCCTGCATATTTGCAGCTTGGGCGAAACATGACTCGCTTTATGGAAACTAAAACGGGGCAGAATATTCCTATCATCGGACTGACAGCAACTGCATCTTTTGACGTACTTGCTGATGTAGAACGCGAACTCACATTAGGTGGAAAGATGACTTTGGATAGCGATGCTATTGTCAGACCAGATATAAGTGAACGTGAAGAACTCACATATAGAATTATTGAAGTAAAAGCAGATTTCTCTAAATTAAAAAAGAACAATACAAATGTCGTTAATGGATCATTATGGGACTTGAGGGATTGTGTTGCTGAAGCTAAAAGGACATATTTGATTGGATTGCTTGGAAATACTCCTAATGATATTAATGTTATTAATGGTACAAATAACGCTGCATTGAAAATTGATGATTTTGATAGTGAACATTTTTACTCCCCTGGTAGAACTGAGCAGTTCGCACATTCAGGAATTATTTTTTGTCCCTATAGGGAAGGTGCTTTGGGCGTTTTAGATAAAGTAAAAGACGGGAAGTTAATAAAGACGGGGATATCGACATATGTCGCTTCAATTGATTCCAAATATAAAGTGGGAACATATCTTGGTGGCGCAGATCCAAAATTGATGAAGCCATTTATTACAAACAAGCAAAATTTCATGGTTGCGACAAAGGCATTTGGTATGGGAATTGACAAACCTAATGTTCGCTTCACAATAAATATCACTCACCCTTCTTCTATTGAAAGTTATGTGCAAGAAGCGGGTCGTGGTGGTCGCGACAAGAAAGTGGCTATTTCATATCTCCTCTATGAACCGACAGAGTTGATAGACTTGTCAGAGGAAAATCTTGCAGATGCTTTTGATATGAATATCCCAGCTCAATACAGTTGGTTGCGCTTATATAAAGACCAATACATAGAACAAGATGACCTAGGTAATTTGTGTGGTCAATATCGTTTAACAACACCACAAATACAACAGTTGCAAAGTATTTTGGACCCATATAAAATAAATATAGATAAAGATATCCAACTGTATTTTCATAACAACTCTTTTAAAGGATCTTATAAAGAAAGAGTCATACTTTCAGAACTTGCTTATGGAGTTGTCAATGCAAATATTCTTCCTCAGAATAACCAGATGGGAGTATATGCCGCTATGAATGGACTTAATATTGGCGATTACTCTTTTGTTGAAGTTCATGGAGAAAATCTGCTTAAAGAGAATTATCAGGAATTCCGTGATCTTATTATTTTCGAGGCAAATAATATCGCAACAGCGCAAGGTTGGTCATTGCTTCCTAATACAGCATTTAACAATGGTGAATTGAACGAAAAGAACGTTCCAAATTTTGGCGCATTGCTTAAGGAAATATCAAAGGCATCAGGAAATTCGTATTGGAGGCAATACCGTCGAGCAGCATTTATGAGGCCTCTTGAAAAGACATTCTGTCGCAGAAGAGATACGGATGATACTGATAAGGCAATTTACCGCATGTGCTGTGTCGGCCTTGTTGACGATGTTAAAATTGAGTATTTAGACAACGATAAGCATAAATACACTCTAAAGGTTGTCAAACGTCCTGATGGGGATTATTATAATTGTTTGCAGTCATTTTTTGAGAAATACTATTCAACAGCACAATCGCAATTACTGGTGAATGCAGCTAGAAATCATGGTGCCCAAACTGAGATTGACAATTGCCTAGGTTATCTTACGGAATTTGTATATGAAAAATTGGAAGAAAAACGTAGACTTTCCATTAGAGACATGCGGGATGCTTGTGTGGGAGGAATTAGTCATGGCGACGCATGGCTGAAAGATTTCATCCATTTATATTTCAACTCAAAGTATGCAAAAGATTATCATGACGTGAATGGTGTCAACTATTCTTTAAGGCAAGATATTAGACAGCCTAACATGGATTTGATAATGAAATTTATCAATGGTGTCAGCATAGACCCATCTGGTCCAGTTGTTACTAATGCAAAGCATTTGTATGGTGCCGTATTGATTATTTTAAGAGATCAATTAACAGATGAATTAGCATCATCTATTCTTTATCTGCTTAGATCATATTGCCTTGCTTTCTTGGGCATTGGTGAAAACACTACACTGATAGATGAATTCAAAACTGGTTATTGGGAGAATGGACTGCGAAAACTGGTAAATGTAAATGATGGCAACAATCCTCAAAAACTTAAGCAGTTGATAGATAATTATAATCAAGTCATCTTAAAAGACACAAAGGACGATGTAGTAAAACAGTTTATTAGAGACAAGGAAACAGAAACCGTACTTTCTGTAGTCACAACGTCATATATTAGTTTTTCTGATAAATACTTAAATTAAAGATACGATTATGGACGAGAGAGTAATAAATGAGCTCATACAGCAGCTAACAGAAAACCTAGAGAAAGTTGAATCTGCCAGACAACAGTTTGATAAAAC
>CACYDA010000229.1 GCA_902773095.1 uncultured Lachnospiraceae bacterium
ATCATTATTGATTCAAAGACACAATATACTGCTGTATGTAATGCCGCAGAAACACTTCTGGTTCATGAGAATCTTGTAGAAACACTCATGCCGGTTTTAAATGATGCGTTTAAGGAAAAAAATGTGGAGGTAAGGGGTACAAAAGAAATCAGAAATATTATAGAATGTGAAGAGGCAACAGAAGAAGATTTTGCAACAGAATATCTGGATTTGATTATTTCTGTAAAGCCGGTTAAGAATATCGATGAGGCGATTGAACATATCAATCAATATGGCTCTCATCACACAGATTGTATTGTTACAGAGAATGACCAGGCAGCAGAGTATTTTATGCAGAACGTGGATTCAGCAGGTGTGTATCAAAACTGTTCCACCCGATTTGCAGACGGTTATCGATATGGTTTCGGTGCAGAAGTGGGAATCAGCACAGGAAAACTTCATGCAAGAGGTCCTGTAGGATTAGAAGGTCTGTGTACGTATAAATATAAGCTGTATGGTGATGGTCATATCGTTGATGATTATGCGACAGGAAGAAAGAAATTTCATTTTAAGGATGAGCAAATCTGATCATGCAATTCTAAAATAAAGATAAAAATAGTGAATTTTAAGTGTTTATTATTGAATAATTTGAATGAATGTGTTATGATGTCTCGAAACAAGAAACAATAAAGCAATTTAAGTTTAAAATAACAGAAAGGGTGATTGTTATGGGAGAAAGAAATTATAACCAGAATGGAAATAGCTATCATAATTATGGCAATAACAACTATTATGGCAATAATAATTATGGTAACAACAATTACGGTAATAACAATAATTACAACGCCAACAATAATTATAGTAATAACAACTATTATAGTAACAACAATTACAGTAATAACAACTATAATGGTAATTATAGCAATAATAATTATGGCAGCAACTATGGCAATAACAGCAATTATGGTAACAACAACTATAATACCGGAAGCAGCAATGCAAATAACAGTTATATGAATGGTTCTTATAACGGCGGAAATGGTAATAATATGAATTATAATCCATACAATAATAGCAATAGCAATTATTCCTATAATAATGGAAATAATAATTACAACGATTATACAAGAAATAATATGTATGGAAGTTATTCATCTTCTTTAGCAAACGAAGATATTAAATCTGAGGTAATCATGCGTTCATTTATTGTTATGCTTGTTTCATTATTGGTGACGGGAATTGTTTCCGTGATTGTAGCCGGAAATCAAGCATTGTTTGAAGGCATGTTAAACTCATTTTATGTTTGGTTTCTCGCAGAAATGGGAGTAGTGGTTGGCGCACAGTATGCAATTAGAAAGAGAAATACCGCTTTAGCTGCAGGATTATATTTTGCCTATACAGTGATGAATGGTATTACATTTTCAGTGATTTTCTATGTGTTCCGGTTAGAATCAATTGAGAGTGTTCTGTTTATTACAGCACTGTTATTTGGTGTGATGGCAGCAGTCGGATATGTAACAAAGAAAGATTTGTCATCAATCGGAAGCATTGGAATGATGCTTTTGATCGGGGTGATTTTAGTTACAATTGTCAATATGCTGATTCTGAAGAGCTCAGGTTTAGACCTTTTCATGGATTATCTTGTAGTACTCATTTTTGTAGGTTTGACAGCTTATGACACACAAAAGATGAAAAGAATCGCAGCAACAGCTTCTGAAAGTGATATTAACGTGTTGGCATTGTATTGCGGATTTGAGTTATATCTTGATTTTCTTAATCTGTTTATCAGATTGCTCAGTATCATGGGAAAGAGAAGAAATTAATACCCATAATCTTCTTAGGATTGGCGATTAAGAATTCAAGTTGAAACATATAAAAAATGGATAAGAATAACGGATATGATTAAAATAGCTGTAGGAATGATACTTGTAGCCTTTGATTATGTAATCAGTCCTGATGGAAAAATAAAGATTGATTTACTGCCTGATTTCATAGGGTATGCCATTATTGCATATGGTTTTTATAAGATTTATAAAAACCATCAGGCAAATATGGAGCATATCCAAAAGAATAAAAGCAGTAAATCAATATCTGTTAAAGCGGGTAGAACTGCTCCGGTAAAAAAAGGAAAGAGCAAAGATAAGGCATTAGAAGTAGATCAAAAGAATTTAAAAGAAAAAGTAAAGCAGGGCGTAATGGCATCTGCAGTGGTTTGTTTATTGACATATATAGCATATTTGCTGGATTTGTACGGAATGCTGGCGGGTATGCCGGTGATGTTATCTGGGGGATTAGGTCTTGGTTCAGACCTTTCGATGTTGCTTGTGATGTATTTATACCTACAGATCTTATCGGCACTGCAAGGTGAAAAAATTCATTTTCAAGTACAAAGAATGATGTTTTTATGGAAGATGACGATGATAAGCATTGCATGTGAATATATTTCATTTTCCGTTAGTATTGCAGCAATGACTTTTTTAATATTTGAAAAACTATTATTGATTATTTTTATATGCTATATCATGACATCTTCCATCACTTATAAAGAAAAGTTTTAAACAATAAAAAAATAATTAATATGAAAAAATCAGCTTTTATGAAAAAAAACAAAAGGCTGATTTTTTTATACAATTATGAAAAAACAGATTGACGATACTGCTTTGCTATAGGTATAATGGATTACGGAATATTATATCAGTTTGTAATGATGCAAGGAGGGATTCTTTAGTGAAAAAGAAAAATATGATTTTAAAAAGAACTGTGACAGGACTTGCGGCATCTTTGCTTGCAGTATCAATGATCTTTACCGGTTGTGGCAAGAGTAACAGTAACAGCAGCAGTAATAACAATGTTAACAATACAACAGGTGGAGCTGTTACAAGTGAGAATGTGACTACAGCACGACCGGAGCCTGAGACATCACCCAGAATTGAACTTGAGGGCGAAGAAGTTCCGGCACAGCTCGCAAACACTTTGAACGTGATTGATGATAAGAATAGAAATTATTATGAGATATTTGTAGGCTCTTTCTACGACAGTAATGGCGATGGAATGGGAGATCTTCAAGGTGTCATCCAAAAATTGGATTACATTAATGATGGAGATCCCAATACAGATACAGATCTTGGATGTAATGGTATCTGGCTGATGCCAATTAATCCTTCTCCTTCTTATCACAAATATGATGTAAAAGATTACAAAGCAATTGATGAGCAGTATGGTACGATGGATGATTTTAAACAGTTGATTGAGGAATGTAATAAAAGAGGAATTACAGTGATCATCGATTTGGTAATGAATCATTCCGCACTTGGAAATCAGTGGTTCAGAGATGCAGTAACCTATTTGAAAGACCTTCCGGATGATAAGGAACCAAATACAGCAGAATGTAAATATGTTGGATATTACACATTTGTGAAAGGACAGGCGGTTGGAAATTATTACCAGGCCGGTTCGTCAGCATACTACTATGAAGGCATGTTTTCACAGCAGATGCCTGACTTAAATCTTGATAATCCTGATGTGAGAGCTGAATTTGAAGAAATTGCAAAATTCTGGCTTGATTTGGGAGTTGGCGGATTTCGACTTGATGCGGCAAAAGAATACTTCTCAGGACAGACGGATAAGAACGTTGAGGTTCTTACATGGTTTAACAATTATGTAAAGAGCGTTAATCCAAATGCATATATTGTTGCAGAAACATGGACACCTGAATTTGCAAGATATCTGGATAGTGGTATCGACAGTGCGTTTGATTTCAGCTATTCCGGAATTGATGGAAACCTGACATTTACAGCTCGCAATTCCGATCCTACTTATGATGGTTTATACTTCGCAAATTGCCTTTTGAGAACACAGGAAAATGTGCTCAGTCATTCAACGACAGCAGTACAGGCTCCATTCTTAAGTAATCATGATATCAACAGACCGGCAGCCTTTCTGGCTTATGGTGAGGAAAAAATAAAATTTGCACATGGATTGTTAAGCATTATGAATGGTTCACCATTTATCTACTATGGAGATGAGATTGGTCTTGGCGGTTCAGGAGCGGACGAGAATAAGCGTTCGCCAATGATATGGTCTGGTACAGATCCAACCGGACAGTGTACCGGCCCTGTTAATATGAAAAAAGATGAAGTAATCAATAAATTTGCCTCAGTAGAGGAACAGCTTCAGGATCCGTATTCTATTCTTAATTATGTAAAACATGCAATGAAACTTAGAAACATGTTCCCTGAGATTGCAAGAGGAACAGTGGCATTAGTGGAAGAAGTGACGGATACAGATATCTGTGCGATATCAAAGACATACAACGGAAGCAAGATTATCATCCTTGCCAATACGAACAAGGCAGAAACAAAATGTGTTCCATTGTCAAGGGCAAACAATGGTTATACATGTATACAGGGAATCCTTACTGTAGGCGCCGATCAGCCATATCAGGTGGAAGATACCATTGTATTACCACCAAATGCTATCGTAATATTGAAATAATAGCTATTGAACGATGAGGTGATATAAGTTTTTTACAAATGTAATTAATAATTTTTAGTAAAAATCACCAAGTTGGTAGTAAATAAAGCAGAACAATTAAAAAATATGTCAAAAAAAACACTTGCAAGGTGCTATTATTTGATATATAATGTGAATATTGACAACTATAACTATGTCAAATGAAAAAAAAGAAAGGGATGGATTTGAAGATGAGAAAATCTATTAAAAGAATCGCTGCAACATTAATGGCAGCAACAATGGTACTTGGTACTATGACATCAGCTTTCGCTTATACTACAAAGACAGCTACAGCGGAAGGTGGTTATACTTATGAAGCAATTGACATGACAGATGATGATGAGACAGTTTACTTAGCAGTAGGTAACATGTCACCGGAAGCCTGGAAAACGAACGCAACTGCTAATATTATGAAACCGGTTGAAGGACTTGAAGGCGTTTATTCAATTGATTTGACATTCCCGGCATATGATGATGCTAGTAAGTGGCAGTCAAGATTTGGTATCTGTGGCGCATTCTACAATGAGGAAGAAGACATGGATACAACAGGAACATGGGCTAGAATGTTAGTTGGTGAGCCGGCTTACACACCAGATTCTACAAAGACATGTTTATCAAACATCAGTGTAAGACCGGAAGCAGAGTTAAAAGCAACCGTTTACTATGATGCAAGAACAGCTACAGTTTATATTGAAGATGCTGATGGTAATGCAGTAGATTACTATTTAAGCTGGGTTGGTAATGATGATGATGAAGTTTACATGACAGTATCAGAATATGCTGCAAAATCATACGATGACTATTATAAAGAGTTAACAACGGATGACAGACGTGGTGATATCGATGCAATCGCTGAGAAGATTACACTTACAAAATCACTTTTCGGTGAGACATATGGTAAGAACGTTGAAGGTTTAGCAGCATACGTTAAAGGTGGCGCTGACTATGTAGCAAAAGAAGAGCCAAAGACAGAGGATCCTTCAACAGCAGCAGCAGACCCGACAACAGCAGCAGCAGCTCCAACAACAGCAGCAGCTCCTACACAGGCAGCAGCTCCTACACAGGCAGCAGCTCCTACACGGGCAGCAGCTCCAACAACAGCAGCAAACCAGGCTACAAGAACAGGTGATGTTGCACCAGTTGCTTTATTAGCAGTATTATTAGCTTCAGTAGCAGTAGTTGCAGTAGCAGCAAAGAAGAAAGAGGCTTAATTTGAGATTGTTTTATTAAAACAATAGCGATTAGAACTTTTATGAGGAAATGCAGATTGCATTTCCTCTTTTTTTGCAGTAATGTTGAATTCCAAAGAGTCAGCTGGAAAAAGAAAAAAGTGATATTGCAAATCCAAACGAGATGAGATATAATAGATTCATAGTTGTAGTAACAGTGGAATTGAATATGAAAGGAGATTTTTTATGAGAAAGACAATGAAAAAGATTGCAACAGTGATTGCATCAGTATCTATGGTAGCGGCTATGGGGGTATCTGCTTTTGCAGCAAACTGGGAAACATATCAATTTGCAGGAAATCCTAATCTGATCGGAGAGCCTGATCCTTCCAAGAATACAGTAGGATGGGTGACAACGAGAGAAGAACAGTTTTTAAAACCGGTAGATGGTCAGACAGATTTATATACATATACAGGCAATTATGTTCATTCTGCAGATTTTGATACTTTGGATGATGCGACAAAAGCATTATATAGGCAGTTCAAGATTCTTGGTGATGGAGACTTTGAAGGATGGAGTCATCAGTTATGTCTTGGTACACCAGATGTGGCATGGGCAGATAATCAGTCACAGTTCCAGATCAGTGATGCGCTTCAAGAAGGTGAATTCAAAGTATATGTAGATGTTTCAAAAGGATTCGTAGCGATTATTCAGAATCAAAAGAATATTGACATGTTAGTAAGATTTCATTCAAGAGACGAGGATTCTGCAAATTTTGTTGCCACAACAAAGGCAGCCATTATGGCAGATGGATATGATGCTGGTGCAGTATATTTAGATGATGCAGCATATTTAGAGTTTATTAATAAGTGTGTAGGGTTAGAGAGTAGTGCAGCTCCGGCAGAGCAGCCTGAGACGACAGCAGCAGCTCCGACGACAGCAGCAGCTCCGACAACTGCAGCAGCAAATACAGCAACAGCTGCTTCATCAAATCAGAATGCTCCGAAAACAGGGGATGCTATGCCGGTTGCATTGTTGACAGTAGTGGCAGCAGCAGGAATCGTAGCAGTTGCAGCAAAGAAGAAAGAGGCATAATGATTTCTGTTACAAAAAATCATTGGTAATTGATTATTTTAGAGGAAATACAATATATGTATTTCCTCTTTCTTTGTTTAAGAGGTATCATATAGAAGAAAAATGTAAAAAAGTAAAAATAAATGATTCGAAAATAATTATAAAAAAATTGTGTTGCAAATCTAAATTAAATGATATATAATTGCCTAGAAAATGTTACAGAATATGTAATGTTATTTTGAAAGGAGAAAAAGCGAATTATGAGAAAAGTAATTAAGAAGATTGCAACTGTAGTTGCATCAGTATCAATGGTAGCAGCTATGAGTTTAACTGCATTTGCAGCAAGCTGGGAAACATATCAGTTTGCAGGAAATCCTAACCTGGTCGGTGAAGCAGATCCTGGTAAGAATACTGTAGGCTGGGTAACAACTAGAGAAGAGCAGTTTTTAGTACCTGTAGATGGTGAGACAGATTTATATTCATACACAGGTAATTATGTTCATGCTGCAGATTATGATACTTTAGATGACGAGACAAAAGGTTTGTACAAGCAGTTCAAGATTCTTGGTGATGGAGATTTTGAAGGATGGAGCCATCAGTTATGTCTTGGTACTCCTGATATGGCATGGGCAGATAATCAGTCACAGTTCCGGATTTCTGAAGCACTTGAAGAGGGAGAATTCAAAGTATATGTTGACGTAGCAAAGGGATTTGTAGCAATTATCCAGAATCAGAAAAACGTTAACATGACAGTAAGATTTCATTCAAGAGATGAGGATTCGGCAAACTTTGTAAAAACTACAAAGGATGCTATTATGGCAGATGGATATGATGCAGGCGCAGTTTATTTAGATGACGCAGCATACTTAGAGTTTGTTAATAAGTGTATCGCTTTAGAAGGTGGAGAGGCTATCACAGCATTATATGAAGGTGATGAAGCTCCTGCAGCAGCTACTGATGATACAAAGGATGATTCAGCAGTAACAGATGATAAAGCTGCAGCAGATGATTCTGCAAATGCACAGCCGGCACAGCCAGCTGCAGATTCAAGCAGTTCTGATGATAAAGAAGATGATGGTATGTCAACAGGCGCTATAGCTGGTATTGCAGCAGCAGTAGTAGCAGTAGTAGCAGTTATTGCAGTAGTAGTAAAGAAGAAAAACTAATTAATTGATTTTAGTAGTTTTAAATATGAAAGGTATTACACAGGGAATGTGTAATACCTTTTTTATGTGCTGATGATTGTATAAATCGAATGATTGTGTTAGGCATAATGGGGATCAATGTCAGTGAATCGTCAATTTTACTAAAAAGCACTTTTTTGTGTTGGTCAATATTACCAAAACCAACAAATATTGAAAGAAAAATATAGTGAAAAGTATTGCCAAAACAAGGTACATGATATATAATTAGACTAATTGAATGGGAGACAGCCCTCTTAATTCAAAAAATAAAAATATAAAGGAGAAGAAAAATGAGAAAATTAAAAAAAGTGATTGCAGCAGTAGCAGCAGCAACAATGACTATGGCAATGAGTATTTCAGCATTCGCAGATCAGACAATTACATTCCATTTCCAAAATGCAAATAATTGGGAGACAGTTGGAGCATGGATTTATGAAGGTGTAAGCTGGGATACATGTGTAACTGATTCATTTGTTAAATGTAACAAAGCTGATGGTACAGTTAAGAACTTATGGCCAGGTGCTAAGTGCGAAAGCGAAGGCAATGGATGGGTTAAGGCGTCAGCAACATTCTCAGATGCAGCAACAGGTGCATCAATGATCTTCAACAACTTCGTTGGTGATGTAGAGACAAACGCAACAACACAAGAAGATGACGTTGAAGCAATCAAAGCTTCAGGTATTGCAACAACAGCAACAGCAACAAAAGAGCAGACGACAGATATTATCCTTAATAAGAGAAATGCATTTGCAAACGGTATTCCTTCAGAAGTTTGGATTAGCTATGATGGAAAGAAGACAACAATTTCAACAACAGCACCAGATGGATATGCAGCAGCAACAACTGGAACAGAGACACCTACACAGGCAGCAGGCACAACACCTACACAGGCAGCTGGTACAGGAACAGCTTCTAACACAAATGCACCTACAACAGGTGATACAGTAGCAGTTTCAGCTATTCTTCTTGCAGTTACAGCTGTAGTTGCAGTAGTAGCAACAAAGAAGAAAGTAAACGCATAATTTGCTGTTGAATAATTAAAATGAATTTTTTGAGAAGTCGTTAATACGGCTTCTCTTTTTTTGTCATTCGGAACTCTTTCAGTATTCCCGAATGACAATCCGCGTTACATAAATAGTGCAATAAAAAAAATAAAAAAAGATTTACTTTTTAATCCTGTTATGTTATAATATAAAAGAATATCGCACAAAAGCAAGAAACAAGTTATATTATAATTGAGATATAATTAATGGATAAGCTTTATTTTGGGAAGGAAACGCAAGATGAAAAATCTTCTTTTTATTTATAACCCATATTCCGGTAAAGGAATGGTAAAAGAGTATCTTTCAGATATTTTTGACTTTTTTGTAAAAAATGAGTATAAGATTAGTGTATATCCAACACAGGAACGATTAGATGCGAGAGAGTATATCATTAATAATGCATACGAAAGTGATATGGTAGTATGTAGTGGTGGTGATGGTACACTGAACGAGGTGATCAGTGGAATGATGGAATTACCGGATCGGCCTGCATTAGGTTATATTCCGGCAGGTTCTACAAATGATTTCGGGCAGAGTATCAAGATACCAAAATCAATAATGGAAGCGGCAGATGTTGCAGTGAATGGCGTTCCCATCATGGTCGATGTGGGAAGCTTTGGAAAAAAGAATTTTGTATATGTAGCAGCATTTGGTGCTTTTACTGATGTTTCATATATGACGCCGCAGGAAATGAAAAACCTGTTGGGGCATTCTGCTTATCTGATTGACGCTGTTACGAAGATTACCTCACTTCGGACATATCATATGAAGGTGAGTTATGATGAAAATGTGGTAGAAGGTGACTTTTTATATGGAATGATTACAAATTCTATTTCCGTTGGTGGTTTTAAAGGAATCACTGGCAAGAATATTATATTAGATGACGGATATTTTGAGGTTATGCTGATTAAAAAGCCTAAAAATGCTTTGGATTTAAATATTATTCTTGGTGCCATGTTAGGCATGGATTTTAAAACAGAAAGTATTGTTTCGTTTAAGGCTTCAGAAATGGTTTTTGAGGCAGACGAAAAAGTTCCATGGGTATTAGATGGAGAATATGGTGGTTCTCCACAGAAAATCAAAATTGTAAATAATAAGCAGGCAATTAAGATTATGTCAGGAATTTCCAAAAAGAACTAAAATGTTACAAATTTTGTAAATATTTTTGTTCTTACTTTACACTTGGAAAAATTTTGTGTATAATGTTGCAACGGACAAGAGATAATGTAACTAGTGATAGAGAAAGGACCGGTTTTTGTGGTTGAAGAAGAATTTTTAAATCAATTAAAGAAATTAGTGGAAAGTGCAAAAGCAAAGAATAATATGATGGAGTTCGAAGAACTTGATAAATTCTGCAAGGATGCAAACCTTACAGGAGAGCAAATGGATTTGGTCTATCAGTATTTGGAAGATAGCAAGATTGAGATTTCACAGTCGATGGATTTAGAACCGGAAGATGAGACAATAAAACAAGTTGAGTTATTAGATGCGGATGATCTTCTTCTTGAACCGACAGATGAAGAGCTCGAAGAAGAGGATGAAGAAAAGATTGATTTAGACGCAATCGACTTGCTTGATGGTGTAGGTACTGAGGATCCGGTAAGGATGTATTTAAAAGAGATAGGAACTGTGCCATTATTGACAGCAGAGGAGGAATTAAGACTTGCCAAACGTAAGGCAGAAGGTGATCAAAAAGCGAAGGACAGGCTGATTGAGGCAAATCTAAGACTTGTTGTCAGTATTGCAAAAAGATATACAGGCAGAGGAATGAGTTTCCTTGATTTGGTTCAAGAAGGAAACCTTGGACTGATTAAAGGTGTTGAAAAGTTCAATTATGATAAAGGATTTAAGCTGAGCACGTATGCGACATGGTGGATCAGACAGTCTGTTACCAGAGCGCTTGCGGATCAGGCGAGAACAATTCGAGTGCCTGTTCATATGGTTGAGACAATTAACAGGATGTCAAAGATGCAGAGAAAGCTTACATTAGAGTTAGGTTATGAACCATCTGCCGCAGAGCTTGCAGAGGCACTTGATATGACAGAGAGCAAAGTGTTAGAGATTATGCAGATTGCCAGGGAACCGGCTTCTTTAGAGACACCGATTGGTGAGGAAGATGATTCTAATCTTGGAGATTTTGTGGCAGACAATAACACGGTTACACCAGAGGCAAATGTGGAGTCAGTGATGCTTCGAGAGCATATAGATCAGTTATTGATGGATTTGAAAGAAAGAGAGAGACAGGTAATTGTTCTCAGATTTGGTCTGGAGGATGGACATCCAAGAACCCTTGAAGAAGTTGGAAAAGCCTTTAATGTCACGAGAGAGAGAATACGACAGATTGAAGCAAAGGCACTTAGAAAACTTCGTAATCCGGTCAGAAGTAAAAAGATTAAAGACTTTTTGCAGAATTAGAATATATGTCGTTTATACGATTCCCGATTTTGTGCATGTGCAGTAGTATCAAATAAGAATAAGTACTTGGAGGAATCAATTGTGGCTAACAGACTTGAAGATGAAATAGAGATTATCTATTGGGGAGAAGATGAAGATAACAATACAGTCAATGCTGATAGCATCAACAGAAAATACAAAAAAAGGAAAGAAAAAGTAACTTTACAGCAGGAGATCATTGGATGGCTGAAACTGGTGATCATCGCAGTTGTAGTAGCGGTATCAGTCAATAATCTGATTATTATTAATGCAGAAGTTCCAAGTGGGTCAATGGAGAGAACGATTCATAAAGGCAGCAGAATGATAGGATTTAGACTCTCTTATGTTTTTTCTAAACCTGAACGTGGAGATATTATCATATTTAAATATCCGGAAGATGAATCACAAAATTTTGTCAAGAGAGTGATTGGAATTCCGGGAGATACAGTCGAAGTGAAAATGGGAATTGTCTATATTAACGGCAGGGCACTGAAAGAGAAGTACGTGTATTATGAAGGTGATGTGATCAGTGCAAAGGGAGATTTTCCGCTGACAAAGGTACCTCAACAGTGCTATTTTGTGATGGGAGATAATAGAAACAATTCCTTGGATTCAAGATTTTGGGAAAACACACACTTTGTCAAGGAAGATGAAATACTAGGAAAGGCTGTGTTTAGTTACTATCCGTCATTTAAAGTTTTTAAATAAATTTTTTATAAACAGATAAAGAAGAATGAACAGTTAGTCCACAACTCATATATAGGTTGTGGGCTATTTTGTTTTCACCACTTACATGAAGAATCAGTTTCTCAAATCGTTTGTTTTTGAGATCATGAAGAATAGCAGACAGTCCTGCACGTCCAAACCCTTTGGAACGAAATTCACTGATGATTTCAAAATCATAGAATGTTACATAGTTATCTTCGTAAAAAGGCATAATAAAACAACCACCAATATAAGTCTCTCCCAGCCATAGGGAGTATTCATTTTCTTCTTCATCAAATTCCGGTTCAGGAAAAACTGAGCTATTTGATAGGTATGTTGAATGAATACAATCATCAATCTCAGATAGATTGTCGAATAAGAATTCCATAAGGTATTCGTGATGGCTGAACGAAAAGCCGGTGTTTGATAGCAGGGTATGAATATGTTTAGGAATCAATAATTCGTCAGTTGTATTCCCTTTGTGATCAGGAATGTGAACCTGAATCAAAGAGACTGGTGCAGGAGCATCAGGATGATGATCATTTTGTGAATGTAGCATATTGGGATTGCATAATTCGTCCGTAATGAATTTGATCAGGTTTGTCATGATATGTTTTCTCCTAAAATTAGGATGAACAAAACCATACAGACAATAACCTTCTTCATAGGGAATCAATGATACAACACTGATCATGCTATTATTGTTATAATACAGATAATAACGTGCATCATCATCAAAACTGAAATCATAGTGTTCACTGTCGGTCGCATTACACAGATGATAGACAGACATGATTTCGTTTTTTTCCTTTTCAGACAGATTGGCAGTTATTTTGAGATTGTTCATTTCTATCATTTTTTATAGTACTTTCCATTTCATTTTTGGAATATTATAATAGTAAATGGGATAGGTGTAAAGGGGAAACTTCACCACAAACAATGCCCGGTTGCGAAACAGACTTAGAAGGTATATAATGAATAATAGTGAATTAACTGAAAAAAATTGAATGGAGTGTATGGTTTATGTCGGAATTAAAAATAAAAAAACGTGATGAGATGAATATTCAGGATCAATGGAAAATGAGTGATGTATATGCAGACGAACAATTATGGGAAGAAGAGATCAAGACAGCTGACAATATGTTAGAAAACATTGGAAAATATGAGGGAAAGCTCTGTGAAAGTATCCATGTTTTTAAAGAGGCTTTAAAGTTCATCAATGATCTGGAATGGAAAGTGGAAAAAGTATACTTTTATGCGAATCAGAAATATCATGAGGATTTGGGAAATTCAAAGTATCAACAATATGCAGCACGTTCTACGGAGCTATTGACGAAATATTATGCAAAGACATCATTCGTAACACCGGAGTTTTTGTTACAGCCAAAAGAAAAGATTTTTGGATATATCAGTCAGGATGATGAATTATCAGAATACACCCGGTATTTTAAGGATTTATACAGACAGAAAATGCATGTTCTTGATGGGGAAAAGGAAGAGCTTCTTGCAAAAGTATCCAAGTTTTCCAATGGTTCCGGTGAGATTTTTGCAGTTTTTAATAATGTAGATCTTCAATTTCCGGTAATCAAAGATGAGCAGGGAGATGATGTGAAAATTACACATGCAAAATTGAATCTCCTTTTGGAAAGTAAAGACAGAAGTGTAAGAGAAAACGCATTTAAAGGATTGTATGGTTCCTATGCTCAGTTTCGAAATACATTGGCGGCAGTTTATATTAATAATCTGAAAAAAGACAGCTTTTTTGCGGATGTCAGAAATTATTCTTCCAGCAGGGAGATGTTTTTAGATGATTCCAATATTCCGGGTGAAGTGTATGACAACCTGATTGATACAGTGGGAGAACATCTGCATTTGCTTCACAGATATTTAAAAATCCGCAAAAAGGTGATGAAGGTGGATGAACTTCATTTGTATGATGTATATACACCACTTGTTCAGTCATATAATAAAAAAATTTCATATGATGAAGCAAAAAATATGGTAATCACCGGACTTGGCAGAATGGGAGAGGAATACACCGGCATATTAAAAGAAGGACTAGAGGGAGGCTGGATTGATGTCTATGAAAATGAAGGAAAGCGAAGCGGTGCTTATTCATGGAGTGTTTATGGTACCCATCCGTATGTGCTTCTCAATTATCAGCCGAATTTGAATAATGTATTTACCATAGCACATGAGATGGGTCATGCAATTCATTCTTATTATTCTAATGCAAACCAGACATATACCAATGCAGGGTACAAAATATTTGTTGCGGAGGTGGCATCTACCTGTAATGAATCATTATTAATCAACCACTTGATCGAAAACAGTAAAGATCAGGAAGAAAAAGCATTTTTGATTAACTATTTTCTCGAACAGTTTCGAACAACTTTATTCAGACAAACAATGTTTGCGGAGTTTGAAAATATTGTTCACAAAATGACAGATGAAGGTGAGACGTTAAGTTGCGAGTTGTTGTGCGAAATTTACTATAAGCTGAATCAAAAGTATTTTGGTGAAGACGTAGTGGTAGATCAGGAAATAGAACTTGAATGGGCAAGAATACCACACTTCTATTCTTCATTTTATGTTTATCAGTATGCAACCGGATTTTCAGCGGCAGTGGCTCTTTCGAAAAAAATCATTGATGAGGGAGAGAGTGCTGTAGAGGATTATAAAAAATTTTTAAAAGCAGGATGCAGTGATTATCCAATTGAAATATTGAAAATGGCTGGTGTGGATATGAGTAAAAAAGAACCGGTTGAGCTGGCTATGAAGATGTTTGAACAGCTGCTTGATGAGTTTGAAAGTCTTGCTGTAGGATTGTAAACGAGGATTTTTGATTTTTTTCATGGCATGGCTTGACTGAAAGTACATCCTATTGTATAATCTATTCAATTTGAGGTTATTTATAAAGGCAGAGAATGCGAGCGCCATAACTACGAAGGTGTAGTTTTGACGCTCTAATTTGGGAGCAGAAATATTTTTCACAAGACAAGAAAGGACGAATTATGAAAATGAAAGCTTTTCTAATACTTGAGGATGGTACGATATTTGAAGGAACATCCATCGGTTCTACAAAAGAGATTATTAGTGAAATTGTATTTAACACATCTATGACAGGTTACCTTGAAGTCCTTACTGATCCATCATATGCCGGACAGGCAGTAGTCATGACTTATCCACTCATCGGTAATTATGGAATTTGCCGTAAGGATATGGAATCATTAAAGTTGTGGCCTGACGGATATATTGTAAGAGAATTGTCAAGAATTCCAAGTAATTTCAGAAGTGAAGATTCCATACAGAATATTTTAAAAGAATTTGATATACCGGGAATAGCAGGTATTGATACGAGAGCCCTGACAAAGATTTTGAGAGAAAAGGGCACAATGAATGGAATGATTACGACAAATGAAAACTATAATATAGAAGAAGTTTTGAATAGGTTAAAAGATTATTCACCAAAGGGAGTCGTTGCAAAAGTGACATGTAATGAGAAATCTGTTCTTGCAGGTGATGGGTATAGGGTAGCATTACTTGATTTTGGCGCAAAGAAGAACATTGCAAAATCGCTCAATGAGCGAGGATGCGAAGTGACCATTTACCCTGCATCGACAACTGCTAATGAGATTATTGCATCAAATCCTGATGGAATTATGCTTTCGAATGGACCGGGAGATCCAAAAGAATGTGTTTCGGTCATTGAGGAACTGAAAAAATTGTATCAGACGGATATTCCGATTTTTGCGATTTGCCTTGGACATCAACTGATGGCATTGGCTACAGGAGCAGATACCCATAAGATGAAGTATGGACACAGGGGCGGTAATCATCCTGTAAAAGATTTGAGAACCGGGAAGGTCTATATTTCATCACAGAATCATGGTTATGTAGTTGACCAAAAGACGATTGATCCTAATATCGCAGAAGTTGGATTTATCAATGTGAATGACAAAACTGTGGAAGGTTTAAGATATAAAAATAAAAAAATCTTTACTGTGCAGTTTCATCCGGAGGCATGTCCGGGACCGCAGGATTCAAATACTTTATTTGATGAATTTTTAGAAATGATGGGAGGAAACAAAAATGCCTAAGAATCCAGATATTAAAAAAGTTTTGGTGATTGGTTCAGGACCGATCGTAATCGGACAGGCTGCAGAGTTTGACTATGCAGGAACACAGGCATGTCGTTCACTCAAGGAGGAAGGAATTGAAGTCGTGCTTCTCAACTCGAATCCTGCCACCATTATGACAGATAAAGATATTGCAGACAAAGTATACATAGAACCTCTTACTGTGAAGGTTGTTGAAAAACTGATTGAAATTGAGAAACCAGACAGTGTGCTTCCTACCCTTGGGGGACAGGCTGCCCTTAATCTTGCGATGGAACTTGCAGAGGCAGGATTTTTGGAATCACATCACTGTCGATTGATTGGTACAACACCTGAGACAATCAAAAAAGCGGAAGACCGATTAGAATTTAAAGAGACGATGGAGAAAATTGGTGAGCCATGTGCCCCTTCACTGGTTGTTGAAAATGTGGAAGATGGTGTGGCATTTACCAACAAAATAGGATATCCGGTTGTGTTACGACCTGCTTATACTCTTGGTGGAAGCGGCGGTGGTATTGCTCATAATTATCAGGAATTAGTGGATATTCTCTCCAACGGACTGAGACTTAGCCGTGTAGGGCAGGTACTAGTGGAGCGCTGCATTGCAGGATGGAAAGAGATTGAGTATGAAGTAATGCGTGACAGTGCCGGAAACTGCATTACTGTATGTAATATGGAAAATATTGATCCGGTAGGTGTGCATACCGGTGACAGTATCGTTGTGGCTCCTTCACAGACATTAGGAGATAAAGAGTACCAGATGCTTCGTACATCGGCACTTAATATTATCAGTGAGTTGAATATCACAGGCGGATGTAATGTTCAGTATGCACTTCATCCTACCAGTTTTGAATATTGTGTGATCGAGGTAAATCCCCGTGTCAGCCGTTCGTCTGCGCTTGCTTCTAAAGCAACAGGCTATCCTATTGCTAAGGTTGCTGCAAAAATTGCCCTTGGATATACACTTGATGAAATTAAGAATGCCATTACAGGAAAGACATATGCAAGCTTTGAGCCGACACTTGATTATTGTGTTGTGAAAATCCCAAGACTTCCATTTGATAAATTCATTACTGCCAAAAGGACACTGACAACGCAGATGAAAGCCACTGGCGAGGTAATGAGCATCTGTACTAATTTCGAAGGTGCACTGATGAAGGCAATCCGTTCATTAGAGCAGCATGTGGAAAGTTTGCTTGACTATGATTTTACTGATTTGAATGATGAGGAACTGACAGAGCAGCTTGCAAAAGTAGACGACAGAAGAATCTGGGTCATCGCTGAGGCACTCAGAAGGAAATTTGATTATGATCTCATTCACGATATTACAAAAATTGATCAATGGTTTATTGATAAACTTGCCATCATAGTAGAGATGGAGGAGAGAATCAGGACAGAGGAACTTTCCGAAGAATTATTAAAAGAAGCCAAGAGAATAGAGTTTCCTGACAATTTGATCGCAAAGTTAAATGGTAGAGTGACCGAGGAAGAAGTTCATGAACTTCGTATGAAATATGGTATTGTGGCAGCGTTTAAGATGGTTGATACATGTGCCGCTGAGTTTGAGGCATCAACACCATACTATTATTCATGTTTTGGTAGTATGAATGAAGCATTAAAGACTACACCGGACAAAAAAATACTGGTACTTGGTTCAGGACCAATTAGAATCGGGCAGGGTATCGAATTTGATTTTTGTTCTGTCCACAGTACATGGGCATTCAAAGAAGAAGGATATGAAACAATTATCATTAATAATAATCCGGAAACGGTCAGTACAGATTTTGACATTGCTGATAAGCTGTACTTTGAACCACTTACACCGGAAGATGTAAGAAATATTGTGGATTTAGAAAAACCGGATGGCGCCGTTGTTCAGTTTGGCGGACAGACAGCAATTAAGCTGACAGAGAGCCTTATGAAAATGGGAGTTCCGATTCTTGGTACAAAAGCAGAAGATGTAGATGCTGCGGAGGACAGGGAGCTGTTTGATGAAATCCTTGAAAAATGTCATATTCCAAGACCTTCTGGTGGAACAGTATTTACATGTGAAGAAGCGAAACGTATTGCGAATAAACTAGGTTATCCGGTACTGGTAAGACCTTCCTATGTTCTCGGTGGACAGGGGATGCAGATTGCGACATCTGATGAAGAGATTGAAGAGTTTATGAATATTATCAATCGTATTGCGCAGGATCATCCGATTTTGGTTGACAAGTATCTGGTTGGTAAGGAAATAGAGGTAGATGCAGTATGCGATGGAACAGATATATTGATCCCCGGTATCATGGAGCATATCGAAAGAGCCGGTGTCCATTCCGGTGACAGTATTTCGGTGTATCCTGCCCAGACATTGTCACAGGCGGCAGTTGATAAAATCGAAGATTACACAAAGAAACTCGCAGAGTCACTTCACGTGAAAGGTATGATCAATATCCAGTTTATCGTATGTGGCGAGGCAGATGTTTATGTGATCGAGGTGAATCCACGTTCCAGCCGTACTGTTCCGTATATCAGTAAGGTGACAGGAATTCCGATTGTCAAGCTGGCAACAAAATGTATCATCGGTAAGACGATTAAAGATCTTGGATATGAACCTGGTCTTCAAAAGAAAGCAGATTACATTGCAATAAAGATGCCGGTATTTTCGTTTGAAAAAATCAGAGGAGCTGAAATCAGCCTTGGCCCTGAGATGAAATCAACCGGTGAATGTCTTGGTATTGCCAAAACGTTTGAAGAAGCTCTTTACAAAGCCTTTTTGGGTGCAGGTGTTAATCTTCCAAAACACAAAAAAGTTATTATTACAGTGAATGATGCTGATAAAAAAGATGCGATTTCCATCGGTCGGCGTTTTGAAAAACTAGGATATGAAGTGTATGCAACAAGAAGTACCGCAAAGGTATTGCAGGAGAATGGTGTAGCTGCCAGAAGAGTGAATAAATTGCATCAGGAAGCACCTACTGTAATCGATTTACTTCTAGAGCATAAGATTGATATAGTAGTTGATACACCTACCCAGGGACGTGATAAGTCAAGAGATTGCTTTTTGATCAGACGTATTTCTATAGAGACTGGTGTGAACTGTTTTACATCACTAGACACTGTTAATGCGTTACTGACTAGTTTAGAGAGTAATGTAAAGGATAATCTGACATTAATTGATATTGCAACTGTTGCAACAAGATCATAAAGAAAGTAATGGGAAATTTGCAGGAACAAAAGTAGTTGCATGATATTGATGGATCCGGATGGGTCCGAAATTGAGTTGAGTCAGTTAAAAAAGACTGTTGCACACTGATTTGGTGCGACGGTCTTTTTTATATAGACAAAAATAATGGATTGCGATAGAATGATAGACAAGATGCATGATTTACAGATCGACGCAGGGATTATGTAAAAAGATACGGAGGAAAAATATGGATAAAAAAACAATGGTAAAAAAGGTGATCAGATTTTTGATGTTCGGGATACTGTTAACCATGATGCCGGGATTCTGTTCTGTCGTGGCTTGGGCGGCTGATGTATATGGTTTAACGATTGCCGGTGTGCCGGTTACGAGTGAGAACAGAACTGATGTCCTGGAAAATGGTGTATTCTCTTTTGACGGGAATCATACTCTGACAATCAAGAAAGATTATTCCGGAGATGGCAGCAATGATTTGGTGAAAAGTCAGATTAAAAATCTGGTAATAAAGATGGAGGGGGATGTCATATTAGACGGAAGAGGCAGAAATTGCTTTTGCCTTTATCAGGATACAACCATTGCAGGTAAAGGATGGGAGCAACTCCTGATTTTGTATAGTTCTGCTTCATCGGGCATTTATATGGAAGGGGGACATACACTTACATTAGATCATGTGATGATGAATATTACGGGAAAATGGGGAATTACCGGAAAGCAGACCGGTGAAACACTTGTAGTAAAAAACTCTTATGTGGAAACTTATTGCAAAACGGGAGCAATATGTGATTTTAATGGCGGAATTACTTTTACAGACTGTGATATGATGACATTTGGAAAGATACAGGATGGAAGTATTCTTGATGGTAAGGGGAATTATGAAACTAATGTAATTATATCTGTTTCATACAATGGTACCTGGCAGAAAGATGAGAATGGCTGGTGGTATAGGAATCCTGACAAAAGTTATCCAAAAAATGAATTCAAGAAGATCAGTGGAAAATGGTATTATTTTAATGCGAGTGGTTATATGCAGACCGGCTGGAAAAAGGTAAATGAAAAGTGGTATTATTTCGATGAAAATGGTTATATGCAGACCGGCTGGCAGCAGATTGATGGAAAATGGTACTATTTTGATATTTCCGGTGAAATGCTGACAGGGTGGAACAAGATGGATTCGAAATGGTATTACTTTTGTGAAAAAGGTTTTATGGTGACCGGCTGGCAGCAGATTGAAGAAAAATGGTATTATTTTGATGAAAATGGAAATATGCTAAGTGATTGGCAGAAGATCGGAGAACGATGGTATTATTTTATGCCGTCAGGTGTATTGTTTACCGGATGGAAAAACTTTGAAGAAAAATGGTATTATTTTAATGAAAGTGGAAGTATGCAGACCGGCTGGAAACAGATTGATGGAAAATGGTATTATTTTGATTCGAATGGTCATATGAATACAGGATTGACTAAAATAGGAGAAAGATGGTATTTATTCAAATCGTCAGGAGTGATGTTTACCGGCTGGTATAAAATTGATGAGAAGTGGTGTTATTTTAATGAAGATGGAATCAGGCAGTCCGGTTGGCAGCAGATTGATGACAAATGGTACTATTTTAGCAGTGAAGGTGTTATGCAGACAGGAATGCGTTTGATTGGTTCTAAGTGGTATTGTTTTTGGGAATCAGGTACAATGGTAACCGGATGGTATAAAGTGGACAATACTTATTACTATTTTAAGGATAATGGCGCTATGGCAGTGAATGAATGGGTAGAAAATGGAAAGTACTACATTGATGGTAATGGTCATTGGGTGAAAAATCCGGTGAATAGTTAGTTAATAGAATCAAGAAATGATAGCATTAGGTTATGGTAAGGTAGGAGGATTATATGAATTATAGAAAATATGTGTCAGGATGTTGCGGATTGTTGGTGACTTGCGCGATTGGTATGTCGTTCAATCAAAATGCACTTTCATCGATTGATCAGATTTATCAAGAAACTGTTGTTCAGGCGGCAGAGCAGGAAAGTGGAAATAATACATTAGAGTGGGGGGATTATGAGTATAAGATTGAAAATGGAACTGAAGATGAGTCGGTTGCCACAGTGATGCTGACTAAATATTCCGGTTCAGACAAGGAGATTATTGTTCCGGAAGAAATTAATGGAATGAAAGTGACACATATTGGTGGTAGTGTATTTAAAAATAATATAAATATTGAAACAGTGATATTGCCGAATGGTATGCAAAAAATCGATTCATTTGCATTTTCAGGTTGCAAGTCATTAAAAAGTATTGAGTTACCGGATTCAGTGGAACAGATTGGCTCTTCTGCGTTTTCATCTTGTGAATCATTGACAACCATTACGATACCGGCAAATCTTACTACGATTTGCACCCAGACATTTTTATTCTCAGGACTGGAATCAATCAGTATTCCGGAAACGGTGAAAAAAATACAGACAAGTGCTTTTGATAGTTGCCAATCCCTTGAAGTAGTTGAATTACATGAGGGACTTGAAATCATTGAACAGGGAGCATTTTCAGATTGCAAGAAACTTGAAAGTATTGTGATTCCTGATAGTGTGGAAAAAATAGGATATTATGCATTTAATGGTGATGCTGCATTATGTAGCGTAAAATTGCCGGATCATCTTTCAATAATCCAAATAGGAACATTTGAAAACTGTAAGTCTTTGGAGTCCATAGATCTACCTGACAGTGTCACAGAAATCCAAAGTGGGGCATTTGCAAATTGTTCTTCATTAAAGACATTTGTTTTTCCGGATGCAGTCAAATATATTGGTGGTACTATGTTTCAGGGTGATACGTCGCTTGTTTCTGTTCAGATACCAAGTGGTGTGAATAAAGTAGGATATTTTGCATTTCAGAATTGTTCTTCATTAGAGACCATTGAATTACCGGAACAGGTCACTAAGATTGAGCACGGAGCATTTTGGGGTTGTAGTTCACTGAAAGAAATAGAGATTCCAAATGGCGTAACGGAGATTGAAAGTGATACATTTAAAAATTGTTCAATGCTTACGCAGATGGTGATTCCAGATCATGTTACCAAAATCGGCAATGAAGCATTTTTGGGATGCAGTTCGATCAAAAGCATTAAGATGCCGAAAGAACTAACAGATATCGGAAATAAAGCATTTGCAAATTGTGTATCTCTTCAAAAGATTGATATTCCTGCAAAGGTAGAAAAATTAACATCAGATTGTCAAAACATGATGGAATATTATAATGCATTTTTAGACTGTATGTCGATGACAGACATTAACGTGGATGTAGATAATCCCAGCTTTGCTTCCGTTGATGGAATTCTTTATGATAAGTCAGTTCAAAAGATGATTCTTTGTCCAAGAG
>CACYDA010000230.1 GCA_902773095.1 uncultured Lachnospiraceae bacterium
AAAAAGACACTGGGTTCTATTTGTTATCGTCACTTATAAAAATAATTATTTCAAAGGATCCAAGAGTTTACTTCTGGATCTTGGCAGTTATTCATTCGATAATTCTAATATGGTTCTTTAATAACTTTTCAAATTCATATATTACATCTGTGTTTTTATTTGTCGCTTCAACAGACTACATTTCATGGATGTTTAATGGCATTAGACAGTTCACAGCGGTTGTTATAGTTTTACTTGCGACACCATTCATTTTGAAAAGAAAATATCTTGTTGCAGTATTATTTGTACTATTGGCATCAACTATGCATCAATCTGCACTGATTGTCTTACCGGTATTAATTATTGCTAGAGGTGATGCTTGGAATAAAAGAACCCTGATTTTTACTGTGTTGGTTTTACTTGCGGTTGTTTTTGTCGATCAGTTTACCGACATCCTTAATGATTCATTATCAGGAACTCAGTATAAAAATGTAGTTAGTGATTACACATCCATTAATGATAATGGAACAAATATACTGCGTGTTTTTGTGTATTCAGTTCCGGCGTTTGCATCATTGTTTTTTCGAAAGCAAATAAACGAAAAGGGAAATATATTGATAAAGCTATGTGCTAATGTTTCAATAGTTTCAGCGGGACTTTATTGGATTTCTATGGCGACAAGTGGCGTTTTTCTCGGAAGACTACCTATATATTTTAGCTTATATGGATACATTCTTATACCTTGGATAATATCAAATCTTATAAAAAATGATTATAAAAAATATGCTTACAGCATTATGGTTATCCTATATTTGATTTTATACTACTATCAAATGAGTGTCAGGTGGAATTTGTTTTAATATGGAAAATATGAGGATTCTTCAAGTTTTCGGATGTTTGGATCGTGGCGGCGCTGAGACAATGATTATGGAAATATACCGTCACATTGACCGAACAAGAATACAATTTGATTTCGTTGTACATACGGATAGAAAATGTGCTTTTGATGACGAGATTGAGTCCTTGGGAGGACGCATTTACAGAGTTCCCCATTTTTCGGGCTTGCATATTATTGGTTATCGAAAAAGTTGGAAAAAACTATTTAAGGAACATCCTGAATGGCGGATCGTTCACGGCCATATGAGGAGCACAGCGGCTGTTTTCTTGTCAGAAGCAAAGAAGCATGGGCGATATACGATCGCACATAGCCATAATACGTCGTCCGGCAAAGGTTTGCAAAACATTGTTAAAGATTCTTTGCAAAAGCGCATAAAAAAAATTGCCGATTATTTTATGGCGTGTTCTGAAGCAGCAGGAGAATGGTTGTTTGGGAAACAAGTTACACAGAGCTGCAATTATTCAGTCTTAAAAAACGCGATTGATACTTCGCGGTTCAGTTTTAATGAAGCTGTTAGAAAAAGGGTCAGGGATGATTTAGGGATTAACTCCAAAATCGTGATTGGGCATATAGGAAGTTATCTAACCGAGCAAAAAAACCAATCTTACTTGCTGGATATTTATAACGAAATAAAGAAAACAGAACCAAGATCGGTGTTGATATTAGTAGGTGACGGACCATTAAGACCTAATATTGAAGCAAAAGCAAGAGAATTAAGAATATCGGAAAGCGTTATTTTTACCGGGGTCCGTTCCGATGTGAACGAATTGATTCAAGCGATGGATGTTTTTGTGTTTCCTTCGCATTTTGAGGGCTTGCCCGTCACGATGGTTGAGGTTCAAGCATCGGGATTGCCTTGCGTCATATCGGACAAAGTACCTGCGGAAACAATTATTACAGATGATTTAGTAACGGTTAAATCTCTTGATAAATCGCCTGAAGTATGGGCAAACCATATTTTATCTCGTGTGGGTGAGCCAAGGTATAGCCGTGTCGATGAAGTGAAAGCACACGGATACGACATAGAAACAACAGCAAAATGGCTGGAGAGTTTTTATTTAGAAAAGAGTAAAGCTTGATTTATTGGAAGGAGGACGCAGCTTGGAACTTAATGTTGCATATTCCAGCGACGATAATTATTTTCAGCACATGAAAATATCGTTGATTTCTTTGTTGGATAACAACAGAGAGTTTTCAAAGGTCAACGTCTATATCCTTTCTAACGGAATATCTGATACTAACTTGCAAAATCTAAATGACACGGTTAAGGCTTCTAAAGCTAACGCGGAACTGATTGTAATTGATTTTACTAAAATTCTGCAAAAAATACATACGACAATTAAATTTCATTTAAGCTCGTTTGGTCGGTTGTTTTTAGGCGAATGTATTGATAAAGACCGAGTATTGTATCTTGACTGCGATTCTGCGGTAAACGGAAGCTTTTTTGAATTGTTCCAAGCGGATTTTGGAAACCACATCTGCACCGCAGTGCAGGATAATGTATACAAAAAATACAAAAAGGCAATTGGACTAAAAGAAGATGATATCTATTTCAATGCCGGTTTTTTGATGATCGATTTAAAAAAATGGCGGCATGAGAATATGCAGGAAAAAGCAATGGATATGATCGAACGCTTTAACGGAAACATTCCGCATAACGATCAGGGTGTTTTGAACGCCATATGTTACAAACGTATTTTGCGACTTCATCCCAAATATAATTTCCAGTGTCCGATGTTTGAGTACACACCTGAGCAGCTTCGTCAAATGATTCCGAATTACTACTCGGAAGAAGAACTTTTTGAAGCAAAGAAAAATCCTGTGTTCATTCACTATACGACAGGATTTAGCAACAGACCATGGAGAGAACCCTGCACTCATATCTATAAAGACATTTACA
>CACYDA010000231.1 GCA_902773095.1 uncultured Lachnospiraceae bacterium
ATACTTCACTGACCAGTTTAGCCGAGCAATATGAAAAAGAGGCAGCAGAGGCAGAAAAAATGCGAAAGATGATGGAAGAAAAGATAAAGCCATAGTTTGATAAAGAAGCAAAATGAATATAGTGATATTGGTATGGATTATGATAAGGTTGAAAATAGAGGATGTTTTGTATATAATTTAAGGTAAAAGTCTGTCACAGTGAAACAGAAACGAAAGATTTGCAATGATTTGAACCAAAAAAAGGAGTAGGTATGGAGGAAAAATAATGACAGGAAATGAGGTACTTAAGAAATACTTTGGATATGATTCATTTAGAAAGGGACAGGAAGATATCATCAATGAGATTTTGGCAGGAAAAGACGCATTGGCAATCATGCCCACCGGAGCAGGTAAATCTGTATGCTATCAGGTTCCTGCACTGTTGCTATCAGGAATTACACTTGTGATATCACCACTGATCTCTTTGATGCAGGATCAGGTAAAATCACTGAACGAGGCAGGTATTCATGCAGCATTCATCAACTCATCGTTGACGGAGCAGCAGATTTCAAAGGCATTGATTCTGGCAGCACAAGGAAGGTACAAGATTATCTATGTGGCACCGGAGAGGCTTGAAAGTGACAATTTTATTCACTTTGCACTTAATGCGGAAATCTCTATGGTGACAGTAGATGAGGCGCATTGCATCTCACAGTGGGGGCAGGATTTCAGGCCAAGCTATCTAAAGATTGTGAAATTTATAAAAGATTTGCCAAAAAGACCAATTATCAGTGCATTTACGGCAACAGCAACAGAGGAAGTGAAAACAGATATTGAATGTATTTTGAGATTGAACAATCCGAAAGTTGTCATGACAGGATTTGACAGAGAAAACCTGTACTATAGTGTGGAACATATTTCAGGAAAACGAAAAGATGACTTCGTACTGGATTATATTCATAAACATCAGGGGGAAAGCGGTATAATTTATTGTGCAACGAGGAAAAATGTTGATTCTTTGTATGAGAAGCTGCTGGCAAATGGGGATTCAGTGACAAGATATCATGCGGGCATCGAAAATGAAGAGCGAAAGAAAAATCAGGAAGATTTTATCTATGACAGAGTTCAGATTGTGATTGCCACAAATGCTTTTGGTATGGGAATTGATAAGTCGAATGTGAGATATGTGATTCATTACAATATGCCTCAGAGTATGGAAAATTATTATCAGGAAGCAGGCCGCGCAGGGCGTGATGGAGAGAATTCGCAGTGTATTTTGTTATTCTCGCCACAGGATATCATGATTAATAAATTTCTTCTGGAGAATAAAGAATTTGATGGAGTAGATGATTCGGACAGGGAGATGGTGAAGCAAAGAGATTTTAAAAGACTTCAGATCATGGAGGGGTACTGCAAGACAACAGCCTGTCTTCGAAATTACATATTAGATTATTTTGGTGAGAAAACCGGCAAGCCATGTGATAATTGCGGGAATTGTGAACGCAGTTATTTGGAGCTTGATATGACAAAAGAAGCAAAATGGGTGATTAATTGTATCGCAGAAGCGAAAGGAAGATATGGACTGAATATTATTCTAGGAACGTTGCTTGGTGCCAATCGAGCCAGATTAAAAGAAATTGGCGCGATAGATTATAAGTCATATGGCATTTTGAAGGACAGCAATGAGAGAGATTTGCGCCTCTTGATTGATAACATGCTGGTGGAAGGATATATTATTCAGACAGATGACAGATATAGTGTTTTGAAAATCGGTGATATCAGCAGATTAAAGAAGGAAGATGCACATGTTTTCATTCGCAAATCTGAAGAAAATACAGAATTTTCAAAAAGCAGCGCAAAGAATAGAAGTACAGATTCGCTGACAAGGGAAGGATATGAGTTATTTGAAAAACTGCGCAGGCTCCGGCTGGTGATTGCAAAAGAAGAAGCGATGCCGCCATATATCATTTTCAATGACAAGACATTGATTGATATGTGCGTCAAAATGCCGGAAAACAGACAGGAAATGTTTAGAGTTTCAGGTGTCGGTGAAAACAAATATGAAAAGTATGGTCAGAGATTTCTTGATGAAATTGCAGAGTATGTAGAGGACAATCCTGATGCGGTCACCAGCATAAGAGTGGATGAAGAGAGTACAGATCGGGCAGGTTTCGGCAGAAAAGCCAGAAAAAGAAAGATAAAATCTCCATTTTATTTAAACGAGGAAGATGCAAAGAAATATCCGTATGCGGAATATGACTATGCAGGAGATATAAAGCGGAAATTGAATGATATCTGTACGGTGGAAGGTGTCAAGAAAATTACAGTGTCTGTGATTATGAATTTTTTAATGGCAGAAAATATCATAGACGAGGTAGAAAACAATATGGTGATTACGGGATACGTGAAAACATATACTGAAAAAGGGCTACAGATGGGGGGAAAAGCAGAAAAGAGAGTCAGTCAAAAGGGGATGGAATATCAGGTCTTGCTATATCCTGAAACAGTCCAGAAAATGATAGTAGAATACTTTACAGGGGAGCGTGAAAAAGAACAATATGATATGAGTGAGGGGATGGAGAAAGGAAATGTCGGGGGCAGATGGTCCGATGAAGAGGATCGCAGACTGGTAAGTGAATATCATTCAGGTATGAAATTGGAAGAGATTGTAAAGGCACATGGCAGGACAAAAGGTGCGATTGTGGCAAGGCTTAGAAAACATGGGTTGATGGAATAAATAGAAAATTCAGATATTTTTCAAATGAGGCTGTCGTACATAAAATGACTATTAATCATAAGATATTCATTTGTATTATTATATCATTAACTTTATACTTCGATGATATGTCATATTGATTAGTGCGACGGCCACATTGAAAGTGATAAATTGTATTTTTTAAATATTCAATAATTCAGCAATGTTAGAAAAGTTAACAAACAAGTCTTCGTATATATTTACTTTGATTGTGGAATAAAAGGAATATTGTACATTGACAATTTCACCCTCAAAGTAATTAACAGTAATGATTTTTTTTTGTGGATCTACAATCCAATATTCGCGAACACCATACTTCTTGTAATAATAAAGTTTTCTAATATAATCATCCATCTGATTACCGGGAGAGACAATTTCTATAATAAAATCAGGTGCACCATTACATTTTTTTCCATCAAGTTTGTTTTTGTCACATATAATCATAAGATCAGGTTGTACAATAGTAAGCGGATTGTCATTTAATTTCACATCAAAGGGGGCATGAAATGCTTTACAAGGTCCATTTTTTCTTTTGATGTAATTATTTAATATAGTTGCAAGCTCCATTGAAATAGTCTGATGGACTTCAGAAGGGCTTGCCATATTATAGATGATACCATCAAAAACCTCTGCTCTTATATTTTCAGGAAGATTTTCATACTGTTCTAATGTAAACAATTCCGGCTGCGGATTTAATGCAGGCATGGTAAACACATCCTTTCCAAGTTATAATGATAGTTAAAATTGATTAGTATGTATATTTTGATTATAATGCATATTTCTGTATAATGAAATATTAAAATAAAAAATGTATTGGATTAGCTTGAGAAACTCTCAATCTGCAGATCAATCCGTTTCTTTAAGTAATGGAATTCCTCTGCTCTTGTATTTGTTTTTAAAATATAAGAATGTTGATTGTCAAAAATAACCGACATTTTTTTTGTGTACATTTCTTCCGTGACAGTCTCATCAATCATAATACTTGCATTATGGGTACTTGTGATATGATAGATGGTGTTTAGTCCGATGCCCGTTCCGAAATCTTTATGCGTGGTAATTCGTTTTCTTCCAAGATTCACAATTACTTCCGCCTCAAAAGGAATACCGCTATCCCATACTTCTATGACGTATTGATTCTCAGAATCTGAAAAAATCTTCACCATGATATTGGAATGATGATTACAATTTGTTGCAATGATGGCATTATCAATCAGATCAGCAAGAAGTGTACATAATTCACTTTCTGATATGCAATTTGAAAGCATTTTTTTTAAATTGCAGGATGTATTCGAAAAATGATAATCAAAATGAATCGTAATATTATAATGACTCGCTTTTTGAACCATATAATTCATCAATGCGTCAATGGAAATGACATTGGTTTTGACGATAGGAAGATTGAAAGAGACACATGAATGAATGGTATTCTGGCGTTCTAAAAGCAGTGTTTCAAGATTTTGAATGATTTCATTTCCTAAAGCGATATCTATTTTGGCAGAATGATCGTTTTGAACACCTGCAATATAGTCCTTTACTGCCATAATCAGTGAAGGTACTATTTTGTTATCTTTATGGACAAGAGCAGAAAGAATTTCGTTATCTTGCTTTAGAGAGGTAATCTCATTGTTTAAAAATTCCAGTTCTTTTCTTGTCATTCTTTCCATATAGGTTGTTTTAATGCGTTGAAGCCACCAGGTGTAAAGCAAATAAAAACAAAGAAGAATCATTAATATGGTAATGATGGAAATTGCTTCAATGTTAGTTAGTTTGATTAACGTTAATGATAAAATGATAACAAAAGACAGATAGATCCCTGTTTTATTGCCATTACTCTGTTCATTGATTAAAAATGGCATCCCGCGTTTGATTCTCTTGATTTTAAATAACAGAAAAACAAAAGCAAAATGAAGCAATAATTCAATCATCTGTCTGGCTAGAATATCTTCTACAATTTGTGGAAACAAAAGTATTCCTATACAAGCAGTTGCAATAGAAGATATTAAATATAATGAGTGACTCATAGCAACGGATAGGATAGTGATATAAAATGTAATAAATAATGAAAAATGATAAATCAGTTTTATGATCAAACACATCGTTATGATAGATATAAAGAAAGTGAAACCTGTATAGCGGGATGGAATCAGACAATACAGCCAGCCGATTCCCAGGGAACAGGAAAAGAAAACAAGATGGAATTTCCATTTGTTTAAATTAACTAATTTTGTAGAGATATATAAAGAACAATATATCATAATAAAATATTTTACAAAAATAACATATGCCATTCCAAAACTCCTTTATGCAGGGACGATAAATGTTCCATCATAGAGAAAACGATTTATCTTATCATTTCGCTTTTGATCTGATCAGCGTAGTAACTTACAAATTCCATAATTGTGGGTGAACCACGCAGAAGATCAAAACGGGCAGTATAGTATTTTTCTAAATCTTCAATATCCGAAGCTTCCCATGCTTTATTGATCGCATTTGACATAGCACGCTCTATACTCTTTTCTGATTTGTGGTACTGTTTTGCAATTTCAGCGGAAAGTCTGGAATCCGGGTTTTCTATATAGATAATGATTGCATCAATAAGATATCGGTAGCCTAACACTTTTGGATTGATGCCAACCTGGTTCAAATGCGAGGTGATCATGCGGTGAAGCTGACTCTTTTTGGATGCAGGTGACTCAGAGACAGGAGAATGAAAAGTGGGTGTGAGTGAAATCTGATGATTTAAAATAACATCTTTCATCGTCAAAATTAAATCGACTGCTTTTTGTTCAGAGTAATCTGATTCATATTTCGACATGACAAAATCACATCCCATCTCTCGAATATATTTGTGAGTGAGGGGACTAGAGTTATTGGTTGTCACTAATATGTACGGTTTAGGAGATAGATTCAATTGATTTAAATTCTTCAAAAAATCAATACCACTTCCACTACCTCCATGCAGTTCCAAATCAAGAATGATGATATGAGGGAGATATTCTTTAAAAAGAAGAAGCCCCTCATAAGAACTGTTTGTCGTGCAGGCAATCGATAACCCTTCCGTATGATCAATAATAGTTTTAAATTTTGTACATATTTCATCTTCATCTTCAATAATCAGGATGGAAAGTAAGCTTTTCATTTGAAATCTCCCTAAATATAAATACTATTGTTATTCATATATTATATATCATCACATTATAAAAAACAATTCATTTTTTATGAGTGAAAAGCAATCGGAGAGAGAAAAAATTCTTATAAAAACGAACTGTAAGTTGACTGATTCTGTGTCAAATGATAAACTAAATATATAACAATGGTGGTGTGAAAAAGTACGGAAGGATAACCGGATATGCAAAAATAAGCAGTGATGAAACTGTGATGGATTGGAGGAAGAACAATGAGAGTTTCTTTTTTGAAAAAAGTCACTGCAGTTACAATGGCAGTGATGATGCTGGATGGAATTGTGTACATACAGCCTGGTAATTGTATTGTCAGTGGAATGACGGTAGAAGTAATGGCAAACGATATTACCATGAGCAGACAGGACGATGATTCGACAATAATGCCTTGTAGTTTCACTGAATCTGAAACAGTTCTTGTGTCAGACCAGACTGTTGAGATGTCAAATGGATTCTACAGAGTAAGGGAAGATATTACGGTGAATGACCGTATCAATATATCGGGAAATGTGACATTGATGATTGATGAAGGATGTACACTCATGGCAACACAAGGCATTGAAGTTAGTAAAGGAAATACACTGACGATTGAGGGAGCCGGAACACTGACAACAACAGGTTCAAGTAATCATGCAGGTATTGGAGCAGACCATGTTGGGACGATTATTATTAATGGTGGAACAATCAATGCAACGGGAGGAGCCAGAGCATCCGGCATTGGCGGAAGTATTCATAATGTTGATGGTGGAACGATTATGATCAACGGAGGCATTGTGAATGCATTGGGAGGATCGTATGCGGCTGGAATTGGTGGCGGATATGATAACCTGAGTGGTAATTATGGTAAGTGTGGAAATATCATCATTAACGGTGGCAGAGTAACTGCCAGAGGCGGATCGAATGGTTATGGGATTGGAACCGGTTACGGAAACTTAAGTGATGAGATCAGCGGAAACATTCTACTTGGTTGGTCGAATGTTGACAACGATTTTATTCAAAGTAGTAGTTTCAGGGCAGAATCCATCAACTTCGCTGAGGGAAGGCAATTCGCCATTGAAGGTACGACGGTTACAGCTACTGTTTCCAATATTAGCGGAAAAAAAATTGTTCCTCTCGATGGAAGTTTAAGCAAAGATATTTCATATGCTGCCATTTCCGGCATCAATGAATCATATGAGTATACCGGTTCGAACATTTCAATAGAGTATACCATAACAGATACCGAAGGTAATGAACTTGAGGAAGGAACAGATTTTACAAAAACGATGACAAGAAATGGTGAATCTGTTTCGGAGGTAAATGGACTTGGGGATTACATCATGACATTCAAAGGAGAAGGCAAATATAGAGGAACATATTCGGTTACATTCCGTGTATTCATTCCGGCCCCTGTCAATGTGAAGCAGACAGTATGTGGTTCTGACAGTGTTACACTAACATGGCAATCCGGCGTGGCAGCGGATTCATGGAACATTGAATACAGTGCCGGCAGTAATTTTTTAGAATCAGAGATCATTAGCAATATAACATCAGAATCGGTTGAGATTCGTGATCTTCTTCCTGACAATGTCTATTATGTCCGTGTCAGATCTATCATCGGAGGGTATGAAAGTGAGTGGAGTAAAGTAGTAAACTTTGAAACGTCCGATAAAATATGGCTTGGATTTGGTAAAACGAGTGAAAATGATGCTCTGCCTTTGTCTGCTTATTACTGTTACTCTACATCGGAACAAATCTATACTTCCTCAGAAATCGGAGAGGATGGTGTGATAGAGTATATTGATTATTATCTGATGAATAGCACAACCACACGTGCAATTGATATCTATATGGTTTTGACGGATCGGACAAGTTTTGCCAGTGACTCTGACTGGATGATTGTATCGGAAAATGACAAAGTGTTTAGTGGTAATGTTTCATTTGACAGCAATAGCTGGACAACCGTAAAACTTGATAAAGCATTTGAATATGATGGAGAATCCAATCTTGCTATTGTGGTAGATGATCATACAGGAAGCTATGACTTGTCAAAATTATTCCGTGCTTATGATGGAGCTGACAATTGCAGTTTATATCACTATTCCGATGAAGAAAATTTTGATCCGAAGAGTAATGTATGTACTGCCGGTTTCCGTTTGAATTTAAAAAATGAAATCCGTTTTGCATTCAGAAACAAATATAGGATCATGATAGATAAAGATCTTGTCAATGGGACAGTAACCGTGAAAAAGGATTATGTAACAGGAGGTGAAACGGTTACATTGGCCGTTACTCCGCAAGAAGGATACAAGCTTGCCAATCTAATGGTAAGAGAGGAAAATGGTAATGAAATAGAAGTGATCAATCATACATTTGTGATGCCGGAAGAAAATGTATTTGTCACTGCAGAATTTACAAAGAATTTTTATTTGGAAGGATGGAAAAGAAATCATAAAGGTTGGTGGTACCAGAATTCAGATGGAAGTTATCCAAAAGATACGTGGAAGAAAATTGACGGGAAATGGTATCATTTTGATGAAAATGGATATATGCAGACTGGCTGGTACAAAGAGGATGATACTTATTATTACCTGAAAGAAAACGGCTCTATGGCAGCAGATGAATGGGTGGAAAACGAAAGATATTATGTCAATCAAAGCGGTCGTTGGGTGAAAGGAAAGGTAAAAGATCAGGATTCAGGCACATGGAAAAAAGATCACAACGGCTGGTGGTATCGGAATTCGGATGGAAGTTATCCAAAAGATACGTGGAAGAAAATTGACGGGAAATGGTATCATTTTGATGAAAACGGATATATGCAGACAGGCTGGTACAAAGAAGG
>CACYDA010000232.1 GCA_902773095.1 uncultured Lachnospiraceae bacterium
AATTGGAACTTTTGCTTTAAGGGGTGTATTGGGTACAATCTGATAATAATCACCGTCAGAAAAACGGATAAAAGCACTGTAATAATAGTCTCCGCTTAATTTGGTGGTTTTTTCCGGCGTCAGTTTGAACGGATACTCACCACTAACTTCGTCCTCATAAGTAATCGTAATCTGCACCGGCTCATCGGTCGATGTTTTATCTGCTTTTTTAATAAATAATGTAATCTCGTCACTTTCCGAGATCATAAACGGCTCACCGTGAACATCCTTTATCACGATACTGCCGTCAAATGTCGAGCCTGTATAGAGATAAAGATCTTTTGAAAATGTAATTGTGTTCATTTTTTTCCCCCTTTGATTTTTTTGAAAAGGCTTATCTATTGATTTGAATTGAATAAAAAGAGATACAAAAGCTGTATATGCTTTCAAAAATTGTTAGGAAATAACCCCCTTCACCAAACCCTCCGAAATAAGAGTTTTTTGACTTTTTGAGGTCAAAAATTAAAAAACGATCTCATTGATTTATAAAATTTGTAGGATATCACAAGTTTTTTATGCTATAGATTATGTCTTTGTATAGTATCACAATAAATCACTATGGAATAATTTATGAAACTATGCTATAATAGTTTTGATACACTGATACAATCCTATAGAAAGGCATTCGGAAATGGAAAAAAACGATTATTTGAATTCGATCTATGACGTTATTTATCTGATAGGCTGCGTTGTGAATGACCGAAAACCAGATCATAGCAGAATTGCCAGAATGAATCAGAAGTTTCTCTATCAGGCTGCCCGGAAGCATATGCTGACAGCAATCGTAGACTATGCGCTGCAGTCTGCCGGCATTTCCGATAATATATTCAGGCAGGCATGGGCCAGATCTGTTCGCAAGATTACTATAATGGAGCATGAAAAAGGATTGCTCTTTCAGGAAATGGAAAAAGAAAAAATCTGGTATTTGCCACTGAAGGGCTGCATAATTAAGGATCTGTATCCGTCAGTCGGGTTGCGGGAAATGTCTGATTTCGATATTCTTTTTGATAAGGAATATGCTCAGAAGCTCAGAGATATATTTCTTAAGCTTGGTTTTAGCTGTGAGGATTTTGGCAGAGGAGCTCATGATATTTACCATAAACTGCCTGTCAGCAATTTTGAAATGCATACCACCTTATTTTCTGAAGAATTTAACAAAAAAATTTATAACTATTACAATGATATAAAATTACATTTTCTGAAGGATGAAGGTAACGAATATGGTTATCATTTAAGCAATGAGGACCTTTACATTTATCTGACGGCACATGAATACAAACATTATGTCCGTTTCGGCACCGGTCTTCGTTCTATATTGGATGTTTATATCTTATGGCAGAAATTCGGCAACCAGCTGGATATAAATTATATCGAAGCAGAGATCAAAAAATTAGGTATTTATGATTTTGAGCAGAAAAACCGTTTTCTTGCTTTACATTTATTCGGAAACGGGAAGCTGACTGAAGAAGAGCAGGAAATGCTGCAATATATTATTTTCTCCGGAACATACGGCACTCTACAGAATAGAGTTGAGAACTCTGTAAATTCACACGGCAACAAAAAAATCGGAAAAGCTTCTTTTATTCTAAAAAAAATATTTATTCCAATGGATCTGGTAAAGGTATATTATCCATTTTATTACAGGCATAAAATACTTCTTCCTGTACTTGTCATTTCCAGGATCGGGAAAGCACTTACCGTCAATCGAAAAAAAACAAAGGATACAATAAAATTTCTTAAAAAAATCAAATGATAATATTCATAAGGCAGCACCGTACAAAGAATCATCAGGACCTGGTGCCACAGATGTCTGAGCTTTTTACGTCATCCTGCACCTTAATTCCTTGAAATACCTCCGTATTTCTCCAGAATTTTGATACAGTCAAAAGCTTCTGCGCATCTGCGGCACTTTCTTTCTGAGGTAATGCATTAAGTGATAATACTGAGACTTTCTGATTATTTCTGAGTGTTTCAAAGGAAAAAAAATCACCCGTACTCCATTTCCCGGAGTACGGGTGATCTTCATTTCACTTGATTATCCTTGAATCAGGACGCTCAGCTTACTTTGAGTGTATATTCCTTGCTGACT
>CACYDA010000233.1 GCA_902773095.1 uncultured Lachnospiraceae bacterium
AAAGAGAATATAAAAGAGAATATAAAAGAGAATATAAAAGAGAATACAAAAGAGAACATGAAAGATAATATCGAAAAGACAGAAATAGAAAATACAGAAATAGAAAATACAGAAATAGAAAATACATTAAATGAAACAGTGGAGATTGTACAACTAGAAAGTGTTGATGACGAAAATAATATACAACAAGAAACGCTTCAAAAAAAGACACAAGCATCAAGACTAAAAAACAAGCTGTTGGAGCTGCTAAAATCAGAGAAAGATGATGAGAGGAAAGATGATATTAAGAATGATATAAAGAAAGCCGATGTAAAAAACGACAATATAAAGAAAGCCGATTTAAAGACAGCTGATGTAAAGAAAGACGATATTAAGACAGCCGATATAAAGACAGCCGATATAAAGACAGTCGATGTAAAGACAGTCGATGTAAAGAAAGACGATGTAAAGAAAGACGATGTAAAGAAAGTCGATGTAAAGAAAGACGATGTAAAGAAAGACGATGTAAAGAAAGACGATGTAAAGAAAGACAATGTAAAGAAAGACGTTTTGAAAACGAGTATTTCAAAACGTGATCATTCTGCTAATGAAGGGGTAGAATCTGTACAAACAAATATAGTAAAAGCGAATTCTGCAGATGTGAATATAGAAAATACAAATACAGTGGATTCCAATACTATACAAAAACCAAAAGAGAATAATGAGAAAGCTCTAATACAAACGACATTAGTTATTCCGAATTTACAAAAACAGGAAAATCGTAGTTTGGAAAAAAGTAGGGTGGAAAACGCTAAGAAGCAGAAGGAGGATAAAAGCGTCAACAATCTTAAAACGAATAGTATGAATATGGAAAAAGAAAGTGTGATCGAAGAGGTTTTGGATGAGTTTCTTGCATGATACAGCAGAAAATTACTTGCCAAATTATGCTATAGGTACTATAATATTAAATGAGTATCTATTCAAAATTCGGTTAGAAACAAAGGAGTGTGTAAAATGGCAAAAGTAACATTTGATTATTCGAAAGCAGAGAAGTTTATTTCTGCAAATGAAGTTGCCAATATGGAGAACATTGTTAATACGGCAAAAGAGACATTAGTATCTAAAAAGGGTGCAGGTAATGACTTTTTAGGATGGATTGATTTACCTGTTGATTATGATAAAGAAGAATTTGCAAGAATTAAGGCTGCAGCTAAGAAGATTCAGAGTGACTCTGATGTATTATTGGTAATCGGTATCGGAGGTTCTTATCTTGGCGCAAGAGCAGCAATTGAATTTTTAGGACATAGTTTTTACAATAATCTTTCGAAGGAGCAGAGAAAAACTCCAGAGATTTATTATGTAGGTAATAGTATCAGCAGTACATATATCAGACATTTAATGGACATTGTTGATGGAAAAGATTTTTCAATCAACATGATTTCAAAATCAGGTACAACAACAGAACCTGCTATTGCATTCAGAGTATTTAAGAAACTTCTTGAGAAGAAATATGGTAAAGAAGAAGCTGCGAAGCGAATCTATGCTACAACAGATAAGGCAAAGGGTTCCTTAAAGAACCTTGCTACTGAAGAGGGATATGAGACATTTGTTGTACCGGATGATGTAGGAGGAAGATTCTCTGTTTTGACAGCAGTAGGACTTTTGCCAATTGCAGTCAGTGGCTCAGATATAGACAAGCTTATGGAAGGTGCAGCATCAGGAAGAGAGCTTGCACTGAATGAAGCATTTGCTGATAATGATGCTCTTAAGTATGCGGCAATCAGAAATATCCTTCATAGAAAAGGAAAATCAGTTGAGATTCTTGCAAACTATGAGCCAAGTGTTCATTATGTATCAGAATGGTGGAAACAGCTTTTTGGAGAGAGCGAAGGAAAAGACCAAAAAGGTATTTTCCCGGCATCAGTGGATTTGACAACAGATTTACATTCAATGGGACAGTTCATTCAGGATGGCTCAAGAATTATGTTTGAGACAGTGATTAATGTAGAAACTCCAAAGTGTTCATTTGAAATTGAAGAGGAGCCTGTTGATCTTGACGGACTCAATTATCTCACTGGAAAGACAGTAGATTTTATCAATAAGAGTGCCATGAACGGAACAATTCTTGCACATACAGATGGAAATGTGCCAAACCTTATGGTAACAATTCCGGAGCAGAATGAATTCTATCTTGGACAGTTATTCTATTTCTTTGAGTTTGCATGTGGTGTCAGTGGATATATTTCAGGTGTTAACCCATTTGACCAGCCGGGTGTAGAAAGCTACAAGAAGAATATGTTTGCACTCCTTGGAAGACCTGGATATGAGAAAGAAAGAGAAGAATTATTAAAGAGATTATAATTGTGAATGGCATTACGTCATGAAGATAAAGAATATTCCATTTCAAAAAGATATGTGGAAATGATAGGATTGAAATAAAGCTATAAACAGAAGCTCATCAGACATTTGTCTGATGGGTTTCTCTATATATTATATAATTTGCAGGAAGAAGAGGAGTATGACAGAAAAGGAATTAATGCTTGCAGGAGAGCTTTATAATTCATTTGACAACGAATTGCAAAATGATTGTAAAAGGTCAAGGCAACTGACGAGATTATTTAATACAACAACAGAAGAACAATTAGAATATAGAACAGAATTATTGAAAAAATTGTTTAAAAAGACTGGTGAACATATTTATATAGAACCTCCATTTCATTGTGATTATGGTAGTAATATCAGTGTTGGAGAGAAGTTTTATGCGAATTTTGACTGCATTATTCTGGATGTAAATGAGGTTGTAATCGGGGATAATGTGCTATTTGCTCCAAAGGTATGTGTATTTACGGCAGGACATCCGATTGATGCTGATGTTAGAAATTCTTTCGTAGAGTATGGAAAAAAGGTAACAATTGGAAATAATGTGTGGGTTGGTGGATGCACGGTCATTAATCCGGGTGTAACAATTGGAAATAATGTTGTGATAGGATCAGGATCAGTTGTGACCAAAGATATCCCTGATAATGTTATTGCAGTGGGAAATCCATGTAAAGTGCTCAGAAAAATAACAGATGAGGATAAAATATATTGGGAGAAACAGCTGCAAAAGCGACAGAAGTGGTTGGAAAATGATACAGATCTTGAATGAAATCTGTTAGTATAGGTTGCATGTGGGAATCAGTGAAGAATTAACAATATAAGAGAAGGAGATGTAAATGATGGCATTTGATGAAAATGGCAGTACGGATCACATTCCTGAAAATTGGAAGATGTTAAAAAATATTATCAGGGAAAGTAATTATATCGTGTTTTTTGGTGGAGCCGGAGTTTCAACAGAGAGTGGTGTACCTGATTTTAGAAGTGTGGATGGATTATATAATCAAAAATATAAATTTCCGCCTGAACAAATCTTAAGTCATACGTTTTTTATGAAAAATCAAGAAGAGTTTTTCAGGTTTTACAGAGATAAATTATTGATTGAAGGGGTTTTGCCGAATAATGCTCACAAAGCACTTGCCAAACTTGAGAGCGAAGGTAAGTTAAAGGCAGTCATCACGCAGAATATTGATGGGCTTCATCAAGCAGCCGGCAGTAAGGCGGTTTATGAACTTCATGGAAGTGTTCTTAGAAACTATTGTATGAAATGTGATAAATTTTATGATTTGGAATATGTAAAGAGTCAGGAGCTTGTTCCGAGATGTAAGTGTGGTGGAGTTGTAAAGCCTGATGTGGTATTATATGAAGAAGGACTTGACAGTGATGTCATTAACGCAAGCATTAAACATATCATAAGTGCAGATACCCTGATTATTGGAGGAACTTCACTGACAGTTTATCCGGCAGCAGGATTTATTCGATATTTCAGTGGAAAAAATCTTGTGTTGATCAATAAACAGTCAACACCTATGGATAAGGATTGCAGCCTTGTGATTCACGACAGTATTGGTCAGGTGCTTGGCTATTGCGCAGATTTGTTGTAGTATTGATTGCATGGTTGTAGACACGAAGTGCTGAAAGTTTAATGATAACAAGTACAGATCACACAGGTAATAAAAGAATTGGAATACAAATGTGAAAGAAAAAAATAGGGAAAGGATAAAGAATACTGCCGTTTCTTTCAATATTATTTTGGCAGTACTGCATATTATTCGCAGTATGTATCGGTATTAGAGTGAAAAAATATTTAAACAGGTTATTTATTGAAGGGTTAAGCGGGATGGCACTAGGATTGTTTTCTACCTTGATTTTTGGAACAATCTTATCTCAGCTTGCGAGCTTTATGCATGAATCAGCAGATTATCTTAATTTTATTGCTGATATTGCAAAAACAATAACAGGTGCCGGAATTGGTGTGGGTGTGGCATCAAAGTATAAAGAATCTCCGTTAGTAACTGTATCCGCTGCCGTAGCGGGAATGGTTGGGGCTTTCCCGTCATTGTATGAAATGGCCGGAACAGAGAGTTTTATGTTTGTCATTGGCGTGCCGGGAGAACCATTGGGTGCCTTCGTGGCAGCTTATATCGCTATTGAAGTGGGACACATGGTATCGGGAAAAACACAGATTGATATTCTTGCAACGCCTTTTATGTCAATTTTATCAGGAGCATTTGCAGGAATCTTTATAGACCCATATATTACAAGGTTTATTAAATGGCTAGGAAATATTGTCAATGTAAATGTTGAGAAAAGTCCGGTAGTTGGAGGGATGATCGTAGCTGTTCTTATGGGAATGATTCTTACATTGCCAATCAGTTCAGCAGCCATTGGTATTTCAATGGGAATTTCAGGAATAGCCGCTGGTGCAGCTACTGTGGGATGCTGTTGTCAGATGGTTGGATTTGCAATCATCAGTTATAAAGAAAATCAGACAGGCGGATTGATCGCACAGGGACTGGGAACATCTATGCTTCAGGTTCCTAATATTATGAAGCGGCCACTGATCTGGATTCCATCTATTGTGGCAAGTGCAGTACTTGGTCCAATCTCATCAGCTGTCTTAAAAATGGTCAGTACACCGGAAGGTTCAGGAATGGGTAGTTCGGGACTTGTAGGACAGTTTGCAGCATATGATGCAATGGTAAAAGCAGGAACTGCTTCCAATATTGCTACACTGGAGATTATTATGATGCATTTTGTTTTGCCAGGAGTATTGACATATTTTATAGCAAAGGGATTAAGAAAAATTAATTGGATTAAAGATGGAGATATGACATTGAACACACAATAGCAGAATATTTTAAATTGGTGAGAAATGGAGGATTGTTCATGGAAAAAGAAAACGAAAAGATAGATTTAAATGAGAATACCATGATGCAGGAAGAAACTTCCACGATGAAAGAAAAGGATACACAGAAAGAAGAGACACCGGATGAGAAAGCTCCAATAGAAGAAGCGTCAACAGAAGAGAAAGTTGCAACAGAAGAAGTGTCAACAGAAGAGAAAGCTCCAATAGAAGAAGTGCCATCAGAAGAGAAAGC
>CACYDA010000234.1 GCA_902773095.1 uncultured Lachnospiraceae bacterium
AGTCATCTTTCTCTTTAAAAGATACTCCTGATATACGTCACCCATTGTCTAAAACCTCCATTTCAAAACAAATTTTTCAAACTAAAAACTATTTTTAAATATTAACTCACAACACAAAAAATAACAAGCACTTTATATAAAATTAATAATAATCACCTGCTATAACAGAAATTGTGCCATCACCATATTGCTGACATCGATTCCTTTCTCTGACAAATATAATCTCTGTGCCTTCTCATCCCAAATGAGTAATTCCCGTTTGATTTCTCGTTCGATCACTTCTCCATAGATTTCATGAATATTGGTACCAAAACATTGTTGAAATTGCTGATATGAAATTCCTTCCATCTTTCTTAAGCCAAGAAACATGTATTCTTCCATCTGCTCGCTCACTGACAGTTTTGTATGTTCTTCCCTTACCTTGTCAGTTCTTCCCATTTCGCGAATGTAAAATGCCCTGTCGCTAGTATTGGTATATCTTTCATTGTCAACGAGGGATGCTGCTGCTATTCCAAAACCATAATAATCTTCTCTGCTCCAATATTTGAGATTGTGCCTGCATTCATAGCCATGTTTTGCATAGTTTGATATCTCATATCTTACATATCCATTTTCTGCCAGGTATTGTTTTGTCATATAATACATTTCTCTTTCTTCCTCTTCTGACGGAAGCAGATTCATTTCATCATTTCTTCCATACATCTCATAAAACGGAGTTTCTTCTTCTATGATCAGACTGTAGGCAGAGATATGTTCGGGATTGAGTGACACTATTTTTCCTAGTGTATGCTCATAGGAGAGAATCGTCTGTCCGGGAATCGCTGACATCAAATCGATATTTATATTTTGAAATCCTGCATTTCTTGCATGATCAAATGTCTCTAAGAAATCATGGTAATCATGGATTCTTCCAAGGCGTTTCAGCTCATCATCATCTGCTGACTGAAGTCCTATGCTTAAACGATTTATGCCTAAAGCCATATAAGTTTTTAATTTTGACAGAGTCACTGTTCCGGGATTTACTTCGATTGTGATCTCCGCATTTTCTTTTAATACCTTTTTCCTATTTAACAATTCAATAATTTCAGAAATATATAGAGAAGGGTAGACAGACGGCGTTCCTCCTCCAAAGAAAACAGAATCTGCCTGTCCACACATCTGTGTCATATTGAGTTCATTGATCAATGCCTTTTGATATTTTTCCATATCTTTTTCATTTCCACATGAAGAAATGAAATCACAATACAGACATTTTCTTACACAAAATGGTATGTGTATATAAATTCCTGCCGACATATCGTTTCTGTCTGTGTTACCTATCCACAGACTTCCGCTCCCATCTATTGCTTTATCGAGCATCTGGTTTCAAATGCTCATCTATTGATTTTATTTATCATTTGGTCTTCATATGCTCATCTATTGATTTTATTTATCATTTGGTCTTCATATGCTCATCTATTGATTTTATTTATCATCCAGTTTTAATACGCTCATAAATGCTTTCTGTGGAATTTCTACATTTCCAACCTGACGCATTCTCTTTTTACCTTCTTTTTGTTTTTCAAGCAATTTCTTTTTACGTGTGATGTCTCCTCCATAACATTTTGCAAGTACGTCTTTTCTCATTGCTTTTACCGTTTCTCTGGCAATGACTTTGCTTCCGATTGCTGCCTGAATTGGTATTTCAAACAACTGCCTTGGTATCTCTTCTTTTAATTTTTCGCACATTTTTCTTCCACGCTCATATGCCGTACCAGCATGTACAATGAAAGAAAGAGCATCCACTTCTTCCCGATTAATCAGAATATCCAGTTTGACAAGTTCTGACCGTTCATAGCCTTTCATTTCATAATCAAATGAGGCGTAACCTCTTGAACGGGATTTCAATGCATCAAAGAAATCGTAAATAATTTCATTCAACGGAAGATCGTATTTGAGAAGTGCCCTTGTTTCTTCAATATATTCCATTCCTTTGTAGGCACCTCTTCTTTCCTGACATAATTCCATAATCGGTCCGATAAATTCTGTTGTCACCATAATCTCCGCCTTAACAATCGGTTCCTCCATATAATCAATCTCAGAAGGATCCGGGAGATTGGACGGATTGGTAAGTTCTATCAATTCACCATTTGATTTGTGCACCTTATAGACCACTCCCGGAGCTGTTGTCACAAGATCAAGATTGTATTCTCTCTCAAGTCTCTCCTGAATGATCTCAAGATGCAGCAATCCCAAGAAACCACATCTGAATCCAAAACCAAGCGCAATGGATGTCTCCGGTTCAAAATTAAGTGATGCATCATTTAACTGTAATTTTTCTAGTGCATCTCTTAAATCAGGGTACTTTGCCCCATCAGCCGGGTACATTCCACAGTACACCATAGAATTGACTTTTTTGTATCCCGGAAGTGCCTCATCACAAGGCCTGTCCGCATCCGTAATTGTATCTCCGACGGTTGTATCCTTTACATTCTTAATACTTGCTGTCAGATATCCTACCATTCCTGCACTGAGCTCTTCACATGGGATGAACTGTCCTGCGCCAAAGTAACCTACTTCCACCACATTTGCCTCTGCTCCTGTCGCCATCATCCTCACCCGTGTTCCGGCTTTTACACTTCCGTCCATCACACGGAAAAAGACGATGACACCTTTATACGAATCATAAATACTGTCAAATATCAAAGCTTTTAACGGCGCATTTTTGTCTCCCTTCGGCGCTGGAATTTTTGTCACAATCTGTTCCAATACTTCTTCTATATTGATTCCATTTTTAGCTGATATCAGAGGGGCATCATGTGCCTCAATCCCAATGACATCTTCTATCTCATCAATAACACGTTCCGGGTCTGCACTTGGCAGATCTATTTTATTGATCACTGGCATCACATCCAGATCATGGTCAAGGGCCATATAGACATTAGCAAGTGTCTGAGCTTCCACTCCCTGTGCCGCATCTACTACCAGAACAGCCCCATCACAAGCTGCCAGACTTCTTGATACCTCATAATTAAAATCAACATGTCCCGGTGTATCGATCAGGTTGAAGATATATTCCTCGCCATCATTTGCTTTATATACAATTCTGACTGCCTGTGATTTAATTGTAATACCACGTTCACGTTCCAATTCCATATTATCAAGCACTTGTGCCTGCATTTCCCTGCTTGTCAAAAGCCCTGTCTTCTCAATAATTCTGTCGGCCAGCGTTGACTTGCCATGGTCTATATGAGCAATAATACAAAAATTTCTAATATTCTTCTGATTGATAGACATTTTTTTTGTTCCTTTCATAAAATAGTGCTTTGCGAATCAAGTCTTATATGCAAGAGTTGTTTTTTAACAAATAAATAATCAGATTCCGGCGTATTACGCAAGAAACTGATTATTTATTATTTTGTTTATTAAATTATAATAGTAGTTTTACCTATTTGTCAACTTGACTTTTGAGAACTGTTAGAACATATCAGAATATATTACTTTCCATTTACCTTTATACTTTCCAACATAAATATCTACATCCGTCGATTCTTTCTGACCCATAAAAGACATTGTCACTTTTGCCTTAACTACTGTTAAATCAGATACATCATCCTGGTCCACATATACATCATAGCTATAATCATCCCAGAAGTCTTCTGCATCAGATTTTGACACTTTTTTCGTACTTGAAATCTTGTAAGTAATCTTAATAGACTTCATAAAACTCATTTCATCAGACAAATCATCTTCAAAATCTTCAAACTGATCTTTATACTCACTAGAGTAAGCCACATAACTTGCCATCTTTTTCATATCCACTTTTGTAAGGGCATCTAAGTATCCCTTTGCAACACCTTCCGGACCGCTTTTACTTCCACCTGCAAATACAATTACCAATACGATTGCCACAATCACTGCTACAAGACCTACTGATAAACCAATAATCAGTGGTGCTTTTGATTTTTTCTTCGGTGGCTGTCCAGGCTGTCCAAACTGATTGAACGGCTGACCATTGTCATTAGGATACACATATTGGTTTGGATTTCCATCAGAAGCATTTCCCTGTCCAAAACCATTCTGCTGTTGGCCGCTTCCATAATCAAAACCACTCTGTTGCTGATTACTTCCAAAATCATAACTATTCTGCTGCTGATTGCTTCCAAAATCATAACTATTCTGCTGCTGATTGCTTCCAAAATCATAAC
>CACYDA010000235.1 GCA_902773095.1 uncultured Lachnospiraceae bacterium
GCCTGGTGTAGATTCGAAATTCCATACTTCGGAACAAGCTCTGTCCCAATATATTCATAAAACACTTTTTTGTAATCCAGTGTCTCATCCATCTCAATATCCTTTGCAACAATCTCATCAAATATATTCTTTCCTGCTTCTATTTTAAACTTGTTATCCACATACGTATCATATCCGTCTTTTTCCACTGTGATTGTATATGTTCCCTCTTCACAGTTTTCAAAACGATAAACACCATCTTCTGTCACTGTTTCTTTTTGATTAATATTTCCTTTTCCCAGTGTATCATTTTTGGTAATGGTCACTTTCGCATCAGTAATCTTTTCTTTTGTTTCTTTATCAATTACATTTCCTTTAAAACTCAGACTTGTGAGTCCCCATTTTGCAATATTAAACTCACCGATTTTTTCACTATAACTCAACTCAAAAATGTTTTCTTTCTTATCCTTTGTTCTGTCATCTGATTCATCTTCCTTCGTTATATAGGAAGCATTATATCTCGCTGCCACATTAGCTACCGCATCAAGTGAACATTCTAATTTTGCATTGAATTTTGTGCTTAATGAACCGGTATTTTGATTCTCTGCATTATTATTTTTTGTGCCAAGTTTTATGCTTCCATTCAGCTTTGCATCAATTGTTGCCTGAATCCCTGCCCTTAAATATGCCGGGATAATGCCCGCAATCATCACTCCTATTCCAAATCCCAATTCACCTGTGATCTTTCCTTCTCCTGTTGCTGCAACATTGATTGAGAACTCCGGTTTCTTTTCTATTTCTCGCTTTGATTTTGCCTGCACATTATAGGTATCAATCTGGTATCCCAATACATGGTCACTTTTTCCGCCATATTTTGTCGCATCATTGTCCTCACAACTTCCATAAGCTCCTACAAAGCCTTCCTTTTGTACATTGATTCCCTTTCTGACATATCTTGAATAATCAAATCCAATTGATGACTTTATTTCCACTTTTCCATCAAGAGTAAAATAAAGTGTCAAAAGAATGATTGGATTAAAAGGTATTTTTTCTGATTCACCTTTAATTGTCTTGATACTAGGGAAAATTGGAGGACCTCCCAAACGATATCCGATCGCCGCAATCACAAAAGTTCCCTCCATATCAACTCCTGAAAAAGATATTTTATTATTTAAAAATCTTGTTTCATTCTCATAATTCTTTTTTGCGCTTTTTAAGATTTCTGAAAGGTTTTCTTTTGCCACACTGTTTCCCATTGTCAATGTGGCTGACATGCTCTCTTTATAATCGATGACAGATATCACCTGTTTTGGAATATAAGAAATCAATCCTGTCTCAATGCCGAATATAGGATTCAAATCCTCTATTTTAACCTCTCCGCTTAATACGATCCTGTCATCCTTTGTTTCTTTTTTCTGACCATTTTCATCAACATCACCATCCGCATCATAAAGTATGATTCCGTCCAGACTGATTCCCATAGAACCATCAGAACTGTTACTCTTTGTCGTTATCTTAGGTTTTATGGATGAGATCTGAAATCCTTTCTTTGTCACTTCTGTTTTTCCTGTGTCAAATGTCAGACTCATTTCAGATTCATTAGAAGCAAAAAATCTCTTTTCTATATAATCTGTTTTTAATTCTTCGTACATGCTCATATCAGACAAATTATTTTTCTCATTGATAATAGCATATTCGATTTGATTATCAATCGCTTTTCCATCCGGTCCTATTACAAATGCAACAGGAGCTGTTTCATCAAGACAATCTGCTGCAAAACATGTATTTTCTTCAAATAATTCACTGATTTCCGGAACTTCAATATGTATGATCTCAGATTTTTCTGCATTATAATTCTCATCTTCTGTCTCATCATCCATGCTTACATACCGAAATGTCATTCCTGTAAGAAAATAATCATTTTCCGGTATGTAAACCAAATCCCCTTCTTGAATATCCCCATTTTCAATATAACTGCATAAAGGATTGTCTGCATCTACAACCAAATGATATGTCTGCTCTTCAATACTGTCTGTCTCAATATCTGAAATCTTCTCACTAATCTCTTTCAGTTCTTCCTTTTCTTCTTCCTGCTCTGTTCCAAATACTACTACATTTTCTGCCAGTTTCAATTCAGGACTATTTCTATACAGAACAATTTTTTCTGAAACTGCTGTTCCTTCCTCTCCCTCTGCTTTTATGGTCAGTGAACTGCTTCCCACATTCAGCCCGATCTCTTTCGTATTCCATTCGACACTGTTTTTTCCATTCTGCGAAACATCATTCAATGAAATTTCCACCTCACTGGTATTCCCTTCTGCATCTGAAAATTCTGCCGAAAGTGTTTTCAGTTTTTCCGTTCCTTTGATGGTTCCGCTGACTTCTATTTTCTCTTCATCAGTTATCACAGAACCATAACTATTCATTCCGTTCACATATATAACAATGTTTCCGACAACAGGTTCTGCAAACTCAACGTCCCATCCTGCAAGATACCGTTTTAACAGGGCACTGTCCTTAATGTTAATGGTTTCATCCCCGTTGATATCTGCAGTGATCTCATTGATTTCAATATCCCATCCTGCAAGATACCTCTTCAACAGGGCACTGTCTTTGATATTGATTTCTTCATCTCCATTGACATCTCCCATTTGTAAATCATCGTTATATTGATGACTGCCTTCTTCTTGCCCATCTGTATCCGTATTAGTATCCGCATATGCATCTGCATCCGCTTCTGTATCCGCATTTGTATCCGCATTTGTATCCGCATATGCATCATACACATTCTTCATTGTTCCACATAAGACTTCGTGATTTGTCCCAGTCTGCAATGGAATGGTTCCTGTCACAATTGAAATGGACAACATCACTGCAGTAACTGATTTTAGAATCTTCCTTCTCATAGACATTTCCTCTCTTTCATTATTGAATCCTGTTCTCATTTTCCATGGATACATTATACCAAACTTTA
>CACYDA010000236.1 GCA_902773095.1 uncultured Lachnospiraceae bacterium
GAAACTATTCTCTCAACTTGCCTAAAAAGTATTAGTAATGAAATTGAATCTGTAAAATACTTTTCATTAAACTGAAGGCTGTTTGTGCTCCATGCTCCGTCAATCTCATTTGCAAATTCTTTAAAGCTATACTGAGCACCTTTACTAACTACATACGGTTTCTCTTTCCATGAATTTCTTGCTTTGGCAAAATCTGTTTTTGAAACAACCATGTTTTTCGGATTTTGCATTAGAAACTTCTTCTTTTGTGCAGGAGTCATTCTCATTTGTTCTTGTAAGAATTGTCCTCTAGCTCTTTCATAAAACCAATGTGCATTATACTGCTTTCCATCAACGCTTGGTGCAAACAAGCGACGTGATATCTTCTCCATCTCAACATGAAATGGATGTCTGGCAAAGAAGTCAGCATCACTAACTTTGTTTTGACTATTTGAAGCACGCGAAATCTCGTTCAATAGTGTGTCTGTCTTTTCGTCATTCATTTCTCCAATCTTGGTAAGTTTCATTTGCACGAATATATTACTAAGATCAGCCTTGTCTTTATAACGAGCATTAGACAACGATGCTGTTGTTTGTCCTCCATTTATTATTTGAAAGTCCTCTGTACTGGTTATATATGATGTTCCATTAATGTTTTCTACTATGCATTCATGTGTAGTTGCTGAAATACCATTGTTTAATGCAAAAAATTTATCTGGGTTTTCTAGTATTGAGCGCCTAATGTTCTTATTAACTGCCACTTTTGTTGATAAAAATGACCTAACATTTCCCTCAAGTAATGCGCTACCGTATTTGTCATAAATATTAGCCAGTACCTCACCTGGTATTACACAAAGGTAGCTTAAATATTCATTATTACTGGAAGAGCTTGCTTCTATACACGGTAAACCATTCTCTGTATAATCTTTAAAGTTGATTTCTACAGTTTGTCTTCCGGTATCTGATCCACATATTTGATATAGTCTGTCAATATCCCATATCTGGCATTCTGTTTTTGTTCCATCGATTTCTATTTCGTCAAGTTCTTTTAACTGTCTACTCTTTAAGGCGTCAGTGAAAATTAATATCCTATACTTTCGTATACTATCGTGATAGCTCTTTAATTCGTCTTGTAAGTCAGAAGCAGGAGTACTAATATCAACAATCAGCTCACCCTTAACTGCAGATTCCACAAAGTTCTTAACTCTCGACTCGCAAACATTAAGTTCCGTCTTGCCAAATGTTCTTGGATCGTCATATTCACATTTAAAATCCGCAATAATGAGATTCATTGTGTTATCAATCTCATCTCGAATATACCCATCTACTCGGAGCCTTTTTCTGCTTTTTCCAACTTGGTCATAAAATGCTGGTTGGAAATCAGGTAAAAACTCTGTATCCACAAGATAATTTGCCATGCTATTGACAAACGAAGCTGTAGATCCTTCACCTGATGCAAATGCTTCTGCTTTTACGTTCTGGAGGAAGTCCTCTCTAAATTCCTGCAACTCCACTGTCCGATCTCCTAAATTTTTCAATTGATGCTATTGAAATCTGATAAGAGCAACTAGTTATTTCCGAAGGAACATTACTCTGTGTAAGCCTAGGAAAGCTCTCGTTCACTTCATATGCCTTTATTCCAATTAATCTGAATGCATTCAGGTCATATGAATCTCTTTCGTCATCCCTATAGCCGTATTTAAAGAGTTTTAATTCGAAATGGTCTTTACTTAATTGATCATCCTTCAGTTTATTTCTAATACGATCAACTGTACTATTTAATGATACCCTATTTAATCCTGGTGCTGTTTTTTCTAAAGAATAAACCGCTAATATGCCTTTGTCCGTTTGATTCAATTGTTCTAGTGAAGATATTCTAACTGTTTCCGCAGCTGCAGATACTGTTTTAACCTCAGTCCAACTGCTTTTGAATATGAAGTCCTGATCGCTTCCATCTGGTCCCATCCAAGATTTTAGAGATTCCAATATACCCATCTCATCAAAAATCATTTCTAAGTATAGCAGTTCTCCAAGGAGTCCCTTTTGGCTTTCAAATGAAAGCACTTTCTTATTAATTTGTTTGAGCATTTTCTGCCAAGATATATACCTATTGATCAATGCAACCAGTGGTTCTTTGGACTGTGCACTATAATCAATCATGTCCCAGCATAACCTATAGAATGTATCTTCTAGTGAATTATGGATTAGTTGAAACTCTAATACATACGACCCATTTTTCAGTTTTGGATTTGATGCCTTAATAGAATATGAAGAAGGAATATTATCAATAATACCCGTATTCATTATAACTAAGCTTTTTTGTCCAGTTAGACTATTACCAATTTGTATTCTTAATGGATGTCCTACCTCAATTGA
>CACYDA010000237.1 GCA_902773095.1 uncultured Lachnospiraceae bacterium
CTGATTTTGCATTTCATCAATCATATACTCTACTGTATTTTTATCAAGCTGTAGCAATTCCTTTGAAAACATACCTATCACCTTTTCGATATTAAGACACATATTATAAATATCTTCATACATTTTTTTGAACTCAGGATAAGTCGTGATCAATTCGACTATTTCTTCCGGTTCATCAGTGCCAAAAAATGTAAGCCATGCCTCAGTTTTATTATTGATACTCTTATTTTGACGGATTTCTTTGAATATGTCAAGACTAATCAGTATATATTCCTGTAGAAAATTCATTTCAAGTCCGGTATCTGATTTTTGCTTAAATCTATGTATATATGCAACAGAATTGTTTTTGCAATTCTTCATCTTTGTTGATAAGCCCTGCATTTTTGCAAAATTTTGTATTTCAATTGGACTTTTTTCAAAAAAGATGATAGTGTATACAGATTTTATATCTTTGTAACTAAATTTTTCCTTGTTTTCATTACGTTCGCTTCTTATCCTTCGGTATTGTCTTAATAGTAAATCAGAAGAGTAGCAGGCAGCTCTTTGTCCTCCAAACATATATCCGAGCTTTTGTGCTTCACAGTTGGCAAGAGAGCCATCTTCTAATTTCACAAGAATATCCATAATCAAAAGTGAATGTTCATCAGCAATACGTGTTGAATCATTCGGTAAGACAGATATTATTTTGACTTTTTGCCCGATAAGATTTGATAATAAATCGTTTAGTCTTTCGGGTGCATATTCAGGATTCATAATCTCCTTAAAAAACGAATCATATAATATCTTTACTCCTTTTACCCCGCTGCAAAAATCAAGGAATTCTTTTCTTTCGTTCTTTTTCCATTCGTAAAAAAATGATGCAAGTTTATGATTGCTTTCTATTTCCGTTTGAATTTGTTCTCTTTCCTTTATCATAGGAAAATATTTTCTTAAATTTGTATTTTTGCTCATTTACTGCCTCTCTCGTAAAAATATCATAGAAAGTTGAATATTTTATTTGGCTGCAGATTTAAAATAATTGGGAAAGTAGCTTGTATAACAAATAAATGTGTTATTATATTAACATGTTGGTGCAAAATAGTCAATAATACAAAAAGTTAACATACAAAAAGCATTTATTGCAAAAAACTATTGAATTCAATTGAGCTGGTATTTCTAATTGAGTGACTTTGGTGAAATGCAAGTACATCAATCTTCCTAATTGCCTCTTTTCATACTGACCTGTGAACTGTATTCATCAATTAAGTAACATTTGATTTATTCCATCATTTTAGTTATAATCATACGTATGAATCGGTAAATGAGTAAAGAAAGGAAAGCAATGATCATTGCCTGAAGCCAAAATGAAAATTACGAATTTTGAAGAATATATAAATCAAAATGGAAAGTTGACATATGCTAACAAAGGTGTGAGTATGATGCCTTTATTAAAACAGGGGAGGGATCTGTTTACAGTTGAGAAAAAAACAAGTCAAAGATGCAAGAAGAATGATGTTGTATTATATAAAAGGGGAAAAGATTACGTTCTGCACCGTATTATTGAAGTCAGGCCACAGGATTATGTGATACTGGGAGATAATTGTATCAAAAAAGAATACGGTACGACTGATGAGGATATTCTGGGGGTAATGACAGATTTTAAACATAATGGCAAAGATTACAGTGTGGACGATTGGCAATACAGATTATATACTTTTATCATTAGTCATACGGTATCCATCCGTATCTTCCTTAAGAAAATCATCCTAAGAATAAGAAAACAGCAGAAAAAAATGCGGAAAAATTAACGATTAAGAAAAATTCTATACTCATATACCGGAAAATATGCTATAATGTGCACTGAAGTGAAATTGCATACAGCAATGAAATATATCAAGTTAAACAAAGAGAGGTACAGATATGGAAACACTTAAGCCGATCAAAGAAGGAAAAGTTCGTGAAATTTATGATAATGGAGACAGCCTTATTATGGTTGCCACAGACAGAATCAGTTGTTTTGATGTGATTTTGAAAAATATTGTGACAAAAAAAGGAACTGTCCTGACACAGATGTCAAAGTTCTGGTTTGATTACACACAGGATATTTTGCCAAATCATATGATTTCTGTTGATGTCAATGATATGCCTGAATTCTTCAGACAGCCACAGTTTGATGGAAACAGTATGATGTGCAGAAAATTGGAGATGCTTCCAATCGAATGTATTGTTCGTGGTTACATAACAGGCAGCGGATGGGCTAGTTATAAGGAAAACGGTACAGTTTGTGGAATTAAACTTCCGGAAGGATTAAAGGAATCAGACAAACTGCCGGAACCAATCTATACACCATCCACAAAGGCAGAGATTGGTGATCATGATGAGAACATTTCCTATGAACAGAGCGTGGCTCACCTTGAGAAGTATTTTCCGGGTAAAGGAGAAGAATACGCTGCAAAACTGCGTGATTATACAATTGCACTTTATAAAAAATGTGCAGATTATGCGTTAGAGAAAGGCATCATTATTGCGGATACTAAGTTTGAGTTTGGTCTTGATGAAGATGGAAATATTGTTCTTGGTGATGAAATGCTCACACCTGACAGCTCACGTTTCTGGCCGGCAGATGTGTATGAGCCGGGACATGGTCAGCCGTCTTTTGACAAGCAGTTTGCACGTGACTGGTTAAAGGCAAATCCGGATAATGATTGGAAATTACCGGACGACATTGTTCAAAAAACAATAGATATTTATTTAGAGGGATACGAGCGTCTTACAGGTAAAAAATTGTAATTCAACAAGACAAAAAATGTGACAGGCAGTATACCAGTCAGGAATAATGATCGTATTCTTGATGATATGGGCATGAAAGGATGAAATGAGTATGTACATAGTATGTTTAGACTTAGAAGGTGTATTAGTACCGGAGATATGGATTGCATTTGCAAAGGCAAGTGGAATACCGGAGCTTAAGAAAACAACACGTGATGAGCCGGATTATGATAAATTAATGAATTGGCGTTTAGGAATCTTGAAAGAACATGGATTAGGTTTAAAGGAA
>CACYDA010000238.1 GCA_902773095.1 uncultured Lachnospiraceae bacterium
AGTTGTTTTTAACGTAATATTATCAACTTTAAATTCAACATTCGCCGTGATTTTTACATCAGACCTTTCACCTTGAGGTGCTGTGTATGTTGCAGTTAAGCCAGAGTTATTGGATACGACGCTACCATCTATACCTGAAGTTGGCGTCCATCTGCTCACAGTTGGTATTAAGTCAGAATCCACACTGTCACATACAACTTCAAGGTTTGTTACGCCATTAATATAAGTAGTACCTGCATTGTTAAAATCTTCATCATCACCGAACTTTATACCTAACACCTTGGGGTTATTGAATATCCTAACTGATTTGCCTTCTGGTGTTGTCGTACATGATATTGGTTCATCCCACTCTTCGTCATGATTAGCAGGATTGCATGCTTGAATTGAAAGTTTCACGTTATACCATCCTGCTGTTGAAGGATTGGCAAAAGTGGCAGTCCGATTCTGATCAGAATCTGGTTCCGGATTTGTCGAATTCGCATCTTCAGAGTCAACCATACTCCATGTATATTTCCAATAATAGTCACTTAAATCATCCATACTTACGGTATACTCATGTTTGGCATCTTTCTTCCCGACATAGGAGTATGGATCAGAATCCCTATTAATTCTATTCAGCAGAGCATCAGAATCAATCGCAACTGAAGGTTTCTTAAGGACATGAACATTGTTATTGTCTGTGTCATTTGTCGTATATTCGATAGGAGTACCCCATCCCTCGTTTTCATTATCAGGATTAAACGCCCGAACAATGAGTTTTACGGGATAAGTATTGGCATCATCCGGGTTATCAAAATTTGGGGATTTTGATTTATCACTAAATTCAGTTGAATTATTATTAAATTCCCATTTGTACTTCCACTTGTAATTATCATACCCTTCTACATCCTTGATATCTTCTTTAACCTCAAAATTATATTGTATCTCCTGACCTGCATAGGAATATCTACGAGGGATGCTAATATTTGACTTAAGAATAGCTGGTGTAATAACCGAAGTGGGATTTTCAAGAACATTGACTTTCACTTCTCCCTCGGATTTTCCCCATACATTATTATCTGGACCAATAATGCTTACCTTATAATATACAACAAAGTTCCCAGCTTCTTTATTGTTTGGATTAAAATTATATGTATTTTTATCGCCAGTCTGGTTTTCTGTATATTCTCCAGTTTGTCCTATTTTCCACTCTATTATTTCTCTATAATAGTCCTTAACTTCAGAAGCGTTTGTTGAGCTAGACAATGTAATTGTAACATCATGTCCATTAACATAAGTCACCCCATTGGATGGTGAGAGAGAAATATCTGTAACATTGATTACTGGCGCGGGAAGGACTATTACACTATTCTCTTTTTCCGTTTCATATACAATTGGTTTGCCCCATTTCTCGGTTTCATCATCAGGGTTATACGCCTGAACAATGAGTTTTACGGGATAAGTATTGGCATCTTCCGGGTTATCAAAATTTGGGGATTCTGGTTGATCACTAAATTCAGTTGAATTATTATTAAATTCCCATTTGTACTTCCACTTGTAATTATTATACCCTTCAATCTTAGTAATATCAACATCAAAACTATATTTTACATCCTGATGTACATGGGAGAATCTACGAGGGATGCTAATGTTTGACTTAAGTTTATCTGATGTAATAACCTTAGTTGGATCTTCAAGAACATTAATACTTCTATGGGCTGGGGTTTGACTGCTATACCAAATGGTTTCATTATCTGGAGCATATACTACTACGGAGGCACTTATTGTATGACTTCCCACCGAAACAGGAGTGAAATTGAAATTTTCATCCTTTTGCTTTATAACAGGGTCATTATTATCTTCTTTCCAACTGACAATAGTCTTTAATTTATCACCAACAGATGATTCAAACGTTGCAGATAAAGAAACATTGTCAGCACCTTTATATGTTGATACTTCATCAGGCGTAATTTGAAGGTTGGTAATATTGGGTTCATTATAACCCGTGAACTTAATTGTTACAGAGCCAACCTGTTCTTCCACAGGATCTCCGTCATTCTCCCAATCTCCCGTGTCTTCATTCTTCTTACGCGGCTGATAAGTAGCTACAGCATAATAAGTGACTTCAGCATCACCAGAAACCTTAAAATCATCTATACCGTCTGACGTTTGTAACCATGTGTCACCTTTCTTATATTTTAATGTAATCTCATATTGTTTATTTTCAGAGCTCACAGGAACAATTGCACCGCTAAGTGTTACTTTAACATGGGAACCATTTACAACATGATACGAATTTTCATAATATACAGGAGCGTATTTTTCCTGATTAGAGGCTTTCGAGACCGTTGCTGTCAAACCCTGTGCCTGTACACTTGCAACACCCATTAAGAACAGAATGATTGCAAGGATGTAAGATGTATAGTGTTTCATTTTTATATGATTTTAAGTTACTATATAAAGTATGCCAATAGGACACCAACTAATGTTCCGCCAATGATTCCGGTTATAATCCATGGCCATACCAAAGACTTAGACGAGTCCGAGGAGGCGGTTGTGGAG
>CACYDA010000239.1 GCA_902773095.1 uncultured Lachnospiraceae bacterium
AACACTTGAATATACTACTAGAACACCAGATTTAATCAATTCATGGGAGGAGTTTACTCCTTCAACAAAACCTATACAGTTACTTAGTGGTAAAAAACTTTATGTTAGAGGAAAACTAACTGGTGACAATTCAAACACAAATTATACAACATTTACAATAACAGGTAATATAAGTGTAAGTGGAAATCTAAATAGTCTTTGGAATTATGAGAATTTAGAACAATCGTTATACGATTTTTGTGGACATGCTTTATTCTATAACTGTAAAGGTTTAATAAATGCGAGTGGCTTGTCATTAGGTACTTATGCCACTACATTAGCAAATCATTGTTATAGTGGTATGTTCGCTGGTTGTAGTAGTTTAACAACAGCACCTGAATTACCTGCTACTGAATTAGCACAAAGTTGTTATGTAGATATGTTCAATGGTTGTAACAATTTAATTGAAGCTCCAGACTTACCTGCCACAGCATTAACAGAACGTTGTTATCTTTATATGTTCGCTAATTGTAGAAGTTTAAATTACATTAAATGTCTTGCTATTAATGGTATAAATCAGAATAATAGTACAACTAATTGGGTGAATGGTGTTCAAACTAACAGTGGTACATTTGTTAAACATCCTAATGCGACAGATTGGACAACTGATGGTGGTAATGGTATACCAAGTAATTGGACAGTGATAGATAATGCATAACATAGATGATGATAAATAACAAAAACATAGAAAATTTTTCACCAAATAACCCATTTTTATTTGATGAAATAACTGGAGATAACATTGGTGTTAGTTTTGATGAAGAATCAGCTAACACTGGTGATATTGTTTGTATTACTTCGTTATATGATGAGTTAATTCGTAGGTTTGGTTCGTATGAAAATGCGAAATTCATTTATGAGTTTGCTAGAAGTGCAATTGTTGATGGTAAATATACTGAGAATTACCCAATAGATTCTGTACCGTATTTAGATTTTACTATTTATTTAGAACAAACAATTATAGATGAAGGATTATTATCGCCTTATGTTAGTAAATGGGTCCCTGGAAAGAAATATTACGTAGGAGACACTGTTTATTACTCAATAGATGGTTCTGATGAGAATATAAAGACATATGTTCTAATTAATGGTGATAAAACAGAGACAACAGAGATACCATTTTCTATTTATGAAGCAAATGCTGGAGATGCAAGATATTTTGAAGAAAATAATAAATATTATGTAAAAACAGATTATTTTAATGGATATTATGACAGTAAGACTAGATTAGTTTATTTTGATGTGATCAAGGAAGATGGTTCGTTAAGTTTAGAACATTGGGCTGAAGATATTGAAGATAATGTTAGCGATGGTATCATATATAGTGACATAGAAGGAATGACAGAGTCTTTATTGGAAAATGTTATGAGAAAAAAGGGAGACATGGATATATCTGGTAACACACTACCATTTATACTACATTATAATGATATAATAGAAGACGGTAAAAAAGTTGGTAGGGAATTAGATAGTGAAAAGACTGAAACATTCTTTATGTGTGGAAATATGAATATGAATTATGATTTTACTAATGCAAGAGTAACATCCGATGTTTTAGAAAGTGTAACATTCTATAATTCAAATAGTATACCAGAAAGTGGTGTTTCGTTTACAGAAGTTGATAAACCAATTGTTATAACGTCAGATAAAAAAGCCTATACTGATGAAAATGATATGTATTCAATTGCCGATTACGACATGGTTCAATTTATATATTACTCAAATGCGTCTTTATATCAAGTAGAACGTGGACGTTGGGGCAGATTAGAAAATACTGGTGTTAAGTATATAGAACAAAGACCAATCATTATACAAACAGATGATTTTAATATAGAAATTAATGATGAAGACGGTACAATACTTACATTAACATATATTGATATTGTTTCTAACACACAAAATAAGAAGGAAGATAGTAATATTGACATTATAAACTCGATGAGAAGTGATATAAACTACTCAAACGTAAAAGTTGATAATGAACAATTGTCTGATGATTATTTCTTAAAAGTAAAAACATTCAAAGATGAGTCTATAATGGGATTGCAAAATGCTACAGAGGAAATAGATGTAAATATTGAACGTGGGATTGCAGAAT
>CACYDA010000240.1 GCA_902773095.1 uncultured Lachnospiraceae bacterium
AACACTTGAAGCGGTATATGTTCCATATGCATACTATATGAAAATCATAACTGAGATAACAGCAGCCGCCATGCTCATCACAGTAGCTTATTACACGGGTATTGCAGAAGAATTAAAAAACAGACTGATAACCACAGTTGAAGATTATGAACCGTATATACCAATCTTTGTTATAGAGGATGAAGTACCACAGATTATCATAGATTCTTTTCCTGAATTGGAATCATTTAAGGAAGTATTTCCAGAGTATGATGGTCCGACACTTGGAACAATATTAGATCCGGAATTTGTTTATGGCAACATATTGGATAATATATTGTTTAGTAAAAATAATAACGCAAAGAACAAGAAAAAAACAAGTCAAAATCAGATGCAAAAACAGGTTGAAAAAGGAGAGGCACCTAAAGAGGTAGATAGAGTTGATCCGGCACATAATAGTACAGGAAAACCACATATACATTTTGGAGAGAATGAATATGCGTTAAATGAAGATGGTACATGGCATGATCAAAGTGGTAATAAAAAGAAGCCAAATATTACTAAAAAAATTGCTAAATGGATTTTGCAGAATGGATGGAAATTACCAAATGAATAAAAAAATAAATAAAAATATGTATCCTCAAATAATATTATCAGATACAAAAATAGAGAAAATAATATTAAAGAGAAAGATGTTATATATTATTTTTGCTAAAGATGGTTTTAGTGTAAAAAATGCTAAAGATAATCATTACTATAGAACAAAAACATCAAGAATTTTATACACGGATTTTAATTGCGAAGAAATTATAATTAAATTAATTAAGAAATATAAAATACTTGGTAAAACGGTGGATATACAAAAGGATATAGAAATTTCTGATTTTATTAGAAATATTAATTCAAAAAAATGGTCGTGTGAAATTGTTAAAGAATTTTATTCGGAAAATGGTTGCTTTTACATTTTAAGATTGAAAGATGGTGGAAATAAATATTGGTGTTATATGGATTTATTAAGTAAGGATATTATATATATATGGAAAGAAGAAATTAGAGATGCAAAATTTGACTAGTATAACCGTCAGCAATTAACTGGACTTTTTGAGAGGCAGTGTTTCAACCTGTATCTTTTCATCCGGATTTATTTCATCAAGTTTATATTTCCAGTGATAGACAACAGGATCTGCATTGACCTCTTCAAAGTATTTATATATTTGCTCTACCAGTTCGTCCTTTGTTTTTAATCTTATACCTTTTAAGGTGTCAAACCGCAGATTATCTCAGGTGAAATCCGCAAGTTATTTCCGATGAAAATGCCTGTTGCAGTCTGCGGTCAAAGGCAGGACTGCGCATTATATCAGATGTGACCGTAGATTATTGCGAGATTATTTTAGTTCAGTAGTGCTGAATTAAAAATAGGTCACGAACAGATCGTGACCTTGAACTTTGAAAATCAAATAACTTCATCAAAACTGCATAGTGCTTTTATTCCGCAGACAAGGCTTTCCACATCGATGGGATTGCTGAGGTGCTGCCGGATTTTTTCTGCATTCCAGAAGGTATCGGAAAAATGTGAAAGTTCACAGCCGAAATTCATGTTTGGAACACAAAGATAGTTGCCGTTCTGATATTTTCCGGCGATCAGATGGAAAGAAGTCCCCCTTGCAGTTATGACTGCTTCATAATGAAAAGAAGTACGGACAAGGAGCCTGATCTCGCCTGTCCATGTTTTTTTGCCGCAGGTTTTACCGGTATTACACTGAAAGATCATCCTCTATCCTCCCTAAGCAAAAGGATTCTGGTTGGTCACTGCGGCATGAATAACCTCTTCGTCAATGACCTGTTTTTTCATCTGGGCTCCAATGGAAAGGGCATCATTCATGATGTTATCGATAATACGGGGGTTTACCTGTACATAACCATGGATGGCAGACAATGCAGAATCACTGATAATGGACGGAGCGGCACCGGCACATTTTAACTTGTGTTTTATATACTCCGGGACTTCGGCATCTGAGAGACCTTCATAGTTGTAGCGGATTGTAATCCGCTGGTTTAGCGCTTCATGAACGGGTTTGCGGATTGTATCCTGAAGGTAAGATTCACCACAGAGGATCAGGGTAAAGCAGTTCAGGGAATCATAGCCATAGTTCATGAGCATCTTGATATCATTCAGAATCCCGGTGCTTAAATACTGCGCTTCATCTACTGCAAGCAGTAGGGGCTGGTGCTTTTCTTTGTAAAGATAATAAATCTGATCCTGAATGGAGTGGAACATACCGGTTTTACCGCCTTTTTCACTGACACCCAGAACATGACAGAATTCCTTGTAAAACTCTGATACGCTAACTGTGGAAAGACAAATGTATTCCATGTGGTACATGTTTG
>CACYDA010000241.1 GCA_902773095.1 uncultured Lachnospiraceae bacterium
AGAGAAGTGGTTGAGTTGGCTAAGTCTGATGTGTTGTCTGCTGTAGATAACGCGCAGAATTATGCTGAGTCCGCGCAATCCGCAAATCAAGCTATTCAAAATATGAATGTCGAAGCCGTTACATTAGATGTTGGCTCTGATGTTACTGTTGAGAAAACTGTCGATCCTGAGTCTGGTGCAGTCACTCTTACTTATGGTATTCCCAAGGGGGTCAAAGGTGATAAGGGTGATACTGGTGAGCAGGGTATCCAAGGAATACAAGGTGAAAAGGGAGATAAAGGTGACCAAGGTATTCAGGGTATTCAAGGTGAAAAGGGCGAACAGGGAATACAAGGCATCCAAGGTGAACGTGGAGAAAAAGGCGATAAGGGAGATAAGGGAGACAAAGGCGATCAAGGTATCAAAGGAGACACTGGCGAAAGTGGTGTTTATATCGGAGTTGATGAACCTACAGATGAGAATGTGAAAGTATGGGTCGATACCGATGCGCCTGATGAAATTATTGATGTAAAGGATGTGCAGATTAATGGTACAAGTATTATTGAAAACGGAACAGCAAACATTCCAATAGCTGAACAGCAACTTGGTCTTGTTTATGTTACTAATACTGGTGGGTTATATATAAATCCTGACAATGGAATTATTTCTCTAAATATTGCAGGGCCAGAAGAAATAAAATCTGGAAAAAATAATAATCGATCTATAACTCCAATTATGCAATATCAATCCACTTTCTACGGATTAGCCAAAGCCGCAGGTGTAGACGAGAAAGATTCTACGCTTCCTGTTGGACAGTATTCTGAAGAAGCTAAAACCGCAATTCGTACAATGCTAGGAATTGAAGATATATATCAAGATTACTCTTCTGCTCTTATTGCATTACATGGAGAGGGGTGAAAATAAATGAGTATAACAAACCCTTTAACAAAAGAAATTAATTCATTAACTGCTCAAATAAATGAAGTGACAAATATTTCTAATACAAATCTAAAAGACGCTGTTAATACACTGATTGATAACTATAGCATGAGTGGTTTTGAAAAAGTTGGAGAATACACTGTTTCCGAGTCATGGGAAGATGATGATAAAGGTAATCCTATACAAATTATCAAAACTGTTCTTATTGATGGTGCTTATTTATCTGAAGATAAAAACTATCTTTTTCTTTTAATCTTTGTTGGAAACAGTGCATCGGAAACCAGTTACAAAGTAGATGAAATATCCGTTCCTTTTGTGGGTATCCCTTCCAATCTTGATTGGGAATATGATTTGGGTTATTGCCTAAGAAATAATCGCACCGCAGTCCGTAAAGTAAACATTGGAACATCTTCATGGGCAAGTCAAGGAACGACAATTAATATTTATAGACACGAATTATAAAACACCCAAAGGAGGTGATTAGTAAAGATGAGTATATTAAAAATAAAAGATTCTCAAGGTAATTGGATAGGAGTGCCTACAGTTAAAGGAGATACAGGAAATGGGATATCTTCTACTAGTCTTAATGACGATTACACTCTTACTCTTTCATTTACTGATGGGACAACTTATACAACACCTTCTATCAGAGGTGAAAAAGGAGAACAAGGAGACCCAGCTACAAGTATGGAAATTCATATTTGTAGTGCTAGTGAGTATGATGCTGAAACTAGAATTCCTACTATAGCAAATCCAAATGATAAAACATTTTATTTGGTTTCATCATCAAATAATACTTCATCTGATTTGTTTATAGAATGGATTTATGTAAATAATGCTTGGGAAATGTTTGGTAGTGCTAGTATAGATTTAACAGATTATATTAAAAACACTGATATTGCCAATTCTGATAAGGCTGGTGTTGTTAAGATAAATCCTAATTATGGTGTTGGAATGTTTAATGATACTTTAATTATAAATGGAGCAATGTCTGATGATATTAAGTCTGCTAACAATTCAACAAAAGCTATTTCAACATATAAACAGCATGAATCAACATTCTATGGATTAGCTAAGGCTTCAGGCGATACTACTCAATCCAAATCAGATAATCCTGTAGGTACTTATACTGATGAAGCTAAGGCTAGTATTAAGAATATGCTTGGTGTTGAAGATGTAGATCTTCATTATTTAACTCCTGAAATGTATGGGGCAGTTGGTAATGGCTCTACAGACGATTCAGTAGCAATTCAAAATTGCATTAATGATGCAATTGCTAAAGAACTTCCAGTCAGAGGATTCAATATATATGCCACAACTCAACCAATTAATATTGTTGCTAAATATCTGAATTTATATATTCATGAAATTATTTACAGTGGTGATGATGTTGCCGTTATATTAACTGGTAGATATAACATTATTAATATTGATGAAATTGATGCTTATGATTCTACAGGCTGTGGATTTAGACTGGCAACCACAGAAGAAAGAGAAGCTATTTATAATGAGATCCATATAGGATATATTGCATCTTATGGTAATGGTATTGAATATCTTAATTTATATGGAGAATCACAAGGACTATATTATAACAAACTTTATGTAAATCAATTGTATTCCCGTAATGCTAACTGTATTTACATTAATGCCACTAATAGACAATGTGGAGAAAACAGTTTTTGGGGCAAGCATGTTACAAACAATAATGGATATTTCTTATATTGCGTAGACAGCGGAAACAACATCAGTAATAAATTCTATGAATTTTGTATTGAATCTTCTAGTAAAAATGGCGTATATGGACAGGCTACTTTAATTAATTGCCGCACTGTAGAATGTATGGATAGAAAGAAACCTGACAATGACGAGGGTATGATTTTTACTTTTAACGGCGTGTTACCTATAGCAAAGGCTATTAATACACCTCTTGATTATCTATGTGTTGATGTAACGAACGCATCTACTTATGAAAGTAGACTTGCATTAATTAAAACTAGACTTGAAAAAGGAGAGACCAAAGCAGGCGCTTTTGATGCTGGTTTTCCGCAAGAGATGACATATATTATTGGAGAAGGATTTAGGTTATGGGATTACTATGCTGTGGCTGATTCTGCTCTTGGCAACAACTCTCCAATTGGAAAAGTTATTGCTTATTACAATCATAAAGGTTTTGTGCCAGACTATGATTGGTATCATAAGATTGAAGTAAATGATTATTATACTTTAACAACAGATCATAAAGTTCCTACTATATTTGATATTGATGTAAATACAACGATTCATCTTGATGATAGCTATTGTCCTGTTGGAATTAAAGAATTTAAAGTAATTCAATATGATGACAAAAAAGCTATGATTTATGACCATAATAATCATCTGATTTTTAATGGGCAGAATTATAACGCTGGAACATATAGAATTAAATGCCGTTTAGCAGAACATACTTTTGATGTTATCGCTAATTCAGAGACATTCACATATGGTGATATAGCCACCAGAGGTAAGTACTTTGGGATGAATGATGAATGGAGTGTTGAGCAGATTATTATAGATGAGATATCTACATTAGAAGACGGTTTAGATAGTAAAGCACCAGTTATTACAGAGACTATATCGGGTGATATTGTATCATTTGACGATGGTGCAGATGATATGCCTTTACAAAGTTTAGTTGTAGATATTGATCCAGTACAGGATTTGCATGGTTATGATTCACCGTGGGTCGGTGGTGGCGGGAAGAACCTGATTGACCAATCATTGTTCAAAGATCAAGCGGCATGGAATATCATTCCGATTAAAGTAAAGCCTGATACCATCTACACGATGTCATCAAATGTGCCGGTTGGGATAGGACTTTCTGTGTATTTCAACAACGTAAACGCAGGCGGCGGCTCATCTAGCAACAACGTCTATTCAGGGCATCCAGCGTTCGTTACAAGTACATCTGATGGATATGTGTATGTAAGTCAAAGTAGATCGAGCGGTGAGGATTCTTTCCAAAACTATCACTATCAAGTTGAGGAAGGTTCAACAGCAACCACATGGGTACCCTACGAAAACATTTGCCCTATAAGCGGATGGACAGGAATGCAGTTAACCGCAAG
>CACYDA010000242.1 GCA_902773095.1 uncultured Lachnospiraceae bacterium
ATAGTTTCGGAGATAATGAATGCCGCGAAAAACAAGAACCAGATTTTGTACCTGTTCCAATATTTCCACGAAGATATCCATCAACAGGGGAAGCTGTGAGGAACGATGCTATCAAAAGCTTAAGAACATCCGTAAAATTCTTTCCAGGATTATCGGTATTGAGCTGGTCATCACGATGCTATAGAAAGAAAGGAGAACAAAACATGGGCTGGTGGAATGGTACAAAACTGGGATTTAAGGTCGATGCGGCGGAAGAGGAATTAGCACAGCAGCTTCTGACCGTCTTAGGAGTTAATTTGGTTGACTGCGGTATGACTGAAGAAATCGGTGAATTCAGCGATCTGGATGATTATACTGCCGATGGGCTGGTAGAAGGTGATTTATTAGGAATAATGCCGTCTCTTGAAAAAAAGTTTTCAGATTATCAGAATCAGTTTAGTGTTCATGATAACGAGGAAGAAGACATAGAAGAAGCAGAGACCGGATCTGATATTCAGCTTGATGATCTCTTCCAAGCAGCAAAAAAAGTCTTTTCTCGCCCAAGTATGTATTTAGCCCATGAAGACGGCAATAATACGAGCGATACATTTTATCGTTACGAAGCTGTTTATAGTTCGGGCAGAAAAACAGAGTGGAATTGTTATTATAGCTATGGAGATGGGGTGAATACTGCTTCAGAAAACCCGAAAGAGGAAGGCGCAGAAAAAACTGAATCTAAGATTATCGCAAAGAAACCAGGCAGTGCCCTTGTCAGCAAGTTGATTAAAAAAGCAGAAGCTGAAGGATTTGACGAGCTGGTTCAGAAACTGAAGGGAAATCCGGCTAAGCCTGCAGGAGCGGCAGACAAAGCAAAAAAAGAAGTCCGGAAAAAAATCCCCGGAATGAAAATTGTTAAGGGTGTGCTTGTCAGGTATTCAGGGAAAAGTGAATCTGAAGTCATTATCCCAGAGGGTGTTACAGAAATAGGCGAAAATGCATTCAAGGATAACGATTCTGTATCAAGCGTAGTTATTCCTGAGGGAGTAAAAAGCATTGGAGAATATGCCTTTTATTATTGTTCATGGCTGAAAAAAGTATCACTTCCGCAGAGCCTTGAAGTAATAGGCAGCTGTGCATTTCAATATTGCCATAATATTACAGAGATAGTAATTCCTGAAGGAGTCAAAAAAATAGGGGATTTTGCATTTTGCGGCTGCCAATACCTGGAGGATATAAAGATTCCGCAGAGCATAAAAAGCATAGGATGTTGTGCGTTTTATGATTGCTATCGACTTGCGCACGTGATCCTCCCGCCCGGGATCAAAGAGATAAGTGACGAACTTTTCTATTCTTGCAAAGCATTGAAGACTGTTGATATTCCTAAGAGCGTCAAACGTATTGGCAAATGGGCTTTCATGAATTGCGGAGAATTGACAGAAATAAATCTGCCGGCGGGATTGAAAGAAATAGGAGAAAGGGCTTTCGAAGGCTGCTGTAAGCTGAATAAACTGATTATCCCTGATAAAGTTACAGCGATAGGACGGTGGCTTGCCTCAAGTGAAATAGAAATACATATTTCGAGTCTGAAGTCATGGTTTAATATAGAAACCTTTAGTGCTCTAGCCGGTGGCAGTAAATTATTTGCAGATGGCGAGTTTGTTGAAAGCCTGATTGTTCCATCTGCTGTAATAAAAATCAATGACGGTGCTTTTGCAAACTATAATCATCTGTTAAGCGTGATGATTCCTGAAACTGTTACTGATATTGGTTATAAGGCTTTTATGAGATGTAAACATCTGAAAAAAGCGGTTATTCCCAAAACTCTTGAAAAAATGGCTGCAGAACGTGATGTATTCGCAGACTGCAAAGAGCTTGCAGAGATTGAATATTATTAATATGAGTTCTGCCAGGTTCGCTTTTGCTGTTAATGGCAAAATGAAGGATAGTATTATAACAACGAATCGAGGAACTGCTGTGCAAAAAGAACTGCTCATTGACCTGAACAGGCTGCCCAATGTATTGATGCTGGGCAACGGAATACTGCGCCTGAATGGCGGAGGAGACTGGTCTGCGCTACTGAGGGATATCCAGAATCCACCGCCTAGGGATACCAACATGAATGGTATCCCATTCGCCATGCAGCCGGAATGCCTTTGCGGGACGGATGTCGAGGAAGTCCAGCGAAAGACTGCGTTTTCCATTAA
>CACYDA010000243.1 GCA_902773095.1 uncultured Lachnospiraceae bacterium
CCTACCGCCAGAAGACAATCTCCTTTAAAGTTTTCTGTAAAATAATCATTGATTTCATCTTCATCAAGATTTTCTCCTTCAATTAATAACTGTGTATCATACTTAAATTCTATCATCGTTTTCTCCTTTTTCTATTTGACTATTTGACTATTTTTCTTTATTTCTGATTTATATTATTTTCACCTTTTTATTTTATATTGTAATTGTAGCAATCCGATATTTACCTGCCCACCAGTTCTCTAAGATCCTGAAGCATTTCCAAATCGGATTGCTTCACTTTAATATTGGATGTCACCGGTTTTTGTCCCGGCTGCGTAACTGTCACTTCAATAACGGTTCCTTCCGCTACGCCATTTCCAAACACCTTTTTCAAAAACATCACAAATTTCGGATGATTTTCAGTAAATAAATCCTTCGACTTCATAAACTTCATTGCTGTTGCCGGATTAATCATTTTTCTTTCCTTTCTGTAATTTATTTCTTTAGGCGATTTCGTAACTCATGCTTGATCTCTCTGCATGATACCCGATTATTATAATACAGAAATCTTGCATTTTACAACCCGAAAATACTCTATTTTTTATATTTGCAAGGCATTATAATTTATTTTTCTATTATTTTACTACCACCGGCATAAAATCTTCTGTATCCGGGCACACAAAACCTCCCAGCTTTTCAATGATTTTCTTGAAAATGAGAATCATATTATTTTCATCGCTCTCGTCTATCCGTATACTATAAATATGTTTCACATTATGTTCTTCTAAAAACTTTTGATCCTGCTCATCTCTAAAAAAATCAATTTTTTCAATATCAATACTATGTTTCTCGTCAGTCTGTACCTCGATTACCTGTGCTGCATCCCATAATTCAGCCTTTTGTGAAAACAATTCCATGTCTTTGATAACGTCAAATAAGTTCTGTGCCGTTACTTCATCCACCGCCATATAGTAAAAATCACACATTTTACTTTTTTCCTGTTTCACATTTTTATTGTTGTTTTCATTTTTTTGATACCCTTTTTTCACATTTTTGTTTTTTTGCTTTTTATGATTTTGCATGTATATTCCTTTCTTTTCATCACCATTCGGTCAAATTACAATCTCATTATAGCAGACCTTTTGAAATCTGTAAAACTTCTATTCAATTATTACATCATCAAGCTCTGCCTGCGCCAGAATCCACATGGTTCTAAACAGCTGCATAATCTGCCAACAGCCAAAGCCATGAAGTCCATACTCTCTGAGTAATCGATATTTCGCAAGTATACTTCTTGCATCCTCGAACCACACTTCATGTGTGGTTCCCTCTGATGGATATGAGAAATAAGGTGTCTGTGATATTTCATCAAATATAATTTCACTGTTGTTTCTGATGGCAATCTGCAGCGCCTCAATGTTTCCTATGGTAATTGCTTTTGATTCACCTCTTACATATGGCAGCGTCCAGTCATATCCATAATTTGGAATCCCCATACTGATTTTTTCATTTGGTATTTCTGTAATTGCGTAATTAATCACTTCCCTGACCTTGTTTATTGGCGCAACTGCCATGGCCGGTCCATATGTATATCCCCATTCATAAGTCATGACTAACGCCCTGTCTGCAGCTTCGCCTAATGCCCTGTAATCTTTTCCTTCATACACGATTCCCATCTGGTCTGCGCTAGTTTTAGGTGCCAGATCAACCGTCACCTCATAACCAATTTCGTTAATGCTGTAAGTCATTTCCCTGACAAAAGCCGAAAAGGCATCTCGATCCTCAGCCAATATAAATTCAAAATCAATATTGACTCCCTGATATCCGTCATTTTCTACCGCATTTCGCACATTTCTGATCAAGGCGTTTTTTGCATTTACATCCGACAGAACCGCATGGATCAAATAGTTATTAAAATTGCCTTCTGCACTAAATGGTGTAAGTGTCAATACTGGTTTGGCACCATAATAGTATGCCTCTCTAATCATCCATTCCGTTGAAAGCAATGGTGGCACCAAATCCCCTGCCGTTGTAAAACCATAAGAAAAAATAGACAGCTCCTCCAGATATGGCAGAGTCTGTCTCAATACCCATGGGCTAATGAACGGGTAAGCAAAACCGTTTGCATTGATTTTTCTTCCATCATACACTTCTTCAAAAGTGATTAAAAGTGCCTGCCCTATCGCAAGTTTGTACGGATACTGTAATTGATTGACATAAATAATCCTGTCAGCACTCACTCTGTACCTGGAAGCAATATTATCTATATTATCCCCTTTTTTCACCAAATAAATAATCATATATACCAGTCCTTTCATCAGGCTCATTACCGAAAGATTCATAAGCCATTTCATAACTAATATATATGATTACAATTGATTCTTATGCTTTTTTATTATCTATTTTTAGCACACAGTTTTATCTACTTTGCTATTTCTCCCACAATCTGGTTCACCAGTTTGCCATCTGCCTTTCCCTTTACCTTTGGCATGAGCACCTTCATAATCTTACCCTTGTCAGCTGCCTTTGGCTCATCGATTCCCAGTTCCTTTGCCACTTCCATAACAAGTGCTCTGATTTCATCTGCATCTAACATCTTCGGTGCAAATTCCTCATATACCTTTATCCTGAAATTGCAGTGTTCAATAATATCTGTTCTGTCAGCCGGTGTCTGCTCGAGTGTATCATTCAACTGTTTGATTTCTTTTAACACAACAGCATTCTCTTCATCTTCTGTCAGATCTGCTCTCTTATCGATTGCCACATTTTTGAGTGCTGCAAGCAATAACGACAACGCTTCCTTTCTTGGTTTATCCTTATTCTTCATTGCTGCTACCATCTCAGCTCTGACTACATCAATTTTGCTCATTTTTTTCTCTCCTTTTAATAAACTGCCTATCATTTTTGATTGAATATATATTGGATGACGCGTAACCTATATGCAACCTATATGTAACCATTTTGTAACCTATTATCCCGATTTCATCTTATTTTATCTTGTTTTTATGATTATACCTATTTAAGGAAAAGCCCTGAAACAGTGATATTTCAAGGCTTTTCGGTATTTTATACTATCTATATTACTAATTAAACAATTCCCTGAGCTGTCATTGCATCAACAACTTTTTCGAAACCTGCGATGTTTGCACCAACAACATAGTTTCCTTCGAAACCATACTTCTTAGCTGCTTCATCAAGGTTATGGAAAATGTTAATCATGATATTCTTTAACTTAGAGTCTACCTCTTCGAATGTCCAGCTTAATCTTTCGCTGTTCTGTGACATTTCAAGAGCTGAAGTAGCAACACCACCTGCGTTAGCTGCCTTACCAGGAACAAAGTATACACCATTTTCCTGTAAGTACTGTGTAGCCTCTAATGTAGTAGGCATATTAGCACCTTCACAAACAGCTGTTACACCGTTAGCAACCAATGCCTTTGCATCATCAAGATCCAACTCATTCTGTGTAGCACATGGTAAAGCGATGTCAACCTTCACTGTCCATACACCCTTGCCTTCATGATACTCTGAGTTTGGTCTGTAGTTCTTGTATTCTGTTAATCTTGCTCTCTTAACCTCTTTAATCTCCTTCAAAGCAGCTACATCGATTCCTTCCGGATCATATACCCATCCGTTTGAATCTGAAACTGTTACAACCTTAGCTCCCAACTGCTGAGCTTTTTTTTTTTTTTTTATAGCAACATTACCTGAACCTGAAACAGCTACTGTCTTACCTGCGATATCAACACCGTTGCACTTTAACATTTCCTGTGTAAGGTATAATAATCCATAACCTGTAGCTTCTGTTCTTGCTAAAGAACCACCATATGATAATCCTTTTCCTGTAAGAACACCTTCGTATACGCCTCTGATTCTCTTATATTGTCCAAACATATAGCCGATTTCTCTTGCGCCTGTTCCGATATCACCGGCAGGAACGTCTGTGTCAGCACCTATGTACTTGCAAAGCTCTGTCATAAAGCTCTGGCAGAATGCCATAACTTCTCTATCTGATTTTCCTTTAGGATCGAAGTCAGAACCACCTTTACCACCGCCAATTGGAAGACCTGTAAGGGAATTCTTGAAAATCTGCTCAAAACCTAAAAATTTAATAATACCTAAGTTAACGGAAGGGTGTAATCTAAGTCCTCCTTTGTATGGTCCAATCGCACTATTGAACTGTACACGATAACCTGTGTTAACCTGAACCTGTCCATTATCATCTACCCAAGGAACTCTGAACTTAAACTGTCTTTCCGGATTTACTAATCTTTCAAGTAATGCTTCTTTTCTGAATTTCTCTTCATTCGCTTCAACAACTACTCTTAATGACTCTAATACTTCCTTTACTGCCTGATGAAATTCAGGTTCTGCCGGATTCTGTTTTACTACCTGCTCAATTACCTCGTCTACGTATGACATAACAAATGTCCTCCTTCACATATACTATTATTTTATTTTTTATAAAAAAGTGCCAAAGGCAGCACAAAATACAAGTTTTGTAGTCGCCTTTGACATCATCCTCGCAAGTTATCATACTACTTTTTGTTTTTTTTGTCAATCCGCTTTTTTAATTATTTGTTCAATCCGCTGTTTGATCCGATGTATTCTCTTGTGCTGCTTCGGATGTTGTTTCTTTAGTTGCTTCTTGCGTGGAATCTTGACCTTCTTTTGTTGTCGTTTCCGTTTCCTGCTCTTTAGAAGCATCTTTTGATGACGATTCCTGTTCATTTACCCTACCTGATATATTCGCATCATTATTCTGAAGTGCATCTACAATTGCCTTTAAGTTCGCATCCTTTTCACACGCTTCTTCCAATTCTTTATTCACAGCATCAAATAATTTCACAACATTATCTGCTTTCTGCATTCTGGTTACATATTTATAAACATCTGTCTTCGGATTATTTAACTCTATATAAAGCTTGTAATTATGCTTTATTTTTGCAGCCTTGTCCTCTCCTGACTGTGTCGTTTCCTGAATTGCTGTTTCTGTTGCTCCATCATTTTGTGTTCCACTAGTTGTTTGCGAATCGGTTCTTGCCTCTTCATCCGCCTCATCTGTCTGTGCATCATCTGTACTTTTTTGATCTGTACTTTCTTCATCTTTCGCAGATGATTTTTCACTCACTGTTGTAACAGAATCATCACCGGCATCGGTTGTAACATCCTCTTCTTCAATATCATCAATCAGATAATATGTAAAAATACCTACTGCCGGTGTTTCGATTGACTTAATCTTGATCTGAAATTTCATATATGCGATATATTCATTTGTCTGCATACCGTCCTGAAGATAACAGTCTGTAATCTCAAAACTTGTACCTATCAAATCATAATACAATTTTGCTTCTTCACTCTGTTTTAATATTTCTTCATCTGTAATATCATCACAATTATAGAGATAAGTTCTTGCACGTTCCACATCTCCATCAATCAGCGCCTCGTTATATCCATAGACAGTTTCAATCATTTCATCCGTATTCACATCATCCAAAAACTTACTTGTACTTTTTGTAATTTTAATATATTCAGGAGAACTTTCTGTCTTTTTCCTGTCCAAAGCCAACGCTGCAAGCATAACAATGCTGAGAACTACAACAGTGGTTCCGATTACCATATATTTTTTGCTATTTAAAAATAACTTTTTAATATTCAGTTCACCATCTTCATGCAATTTATTCGGCTGCTTTTTTCTAAGCTTTGTTGCATGTAATAGATTATCATTGATTGAATTTTGGGCACTTTTACTCTTGCTATTGTTATTTTTGTCATTACTATTTTTGTTATTTTTGGTATTGGTATTATTACTTTTCTTGCTACTATTCTTACTATTCTTCTCGCCATTCACAACTGTTTTATTTTTACTGTTGTCTTTGTCAATTTGATTGTCTGTATTAGCTTTTTTACTATTTTGAGCTTCTGCAACTGTATTATTATCTGTATTATCTGCTTTGTTTACAGCATTATTTTGTTTTTCCTTTTCTTTGCTATTCTTATCACCATTCTCGCCTTTCTTCTGACTTTCATTCTTTCTCTGGTCTGCTGTTTTCTTGCTTTCGTTCTTTCCCTGATCTGCTGCTTTCTTTTGGCTCTCAATCTTTCCCTGGTTTGCAGCTTTCTTCTGACTTTCTTTCTCGTCTTTATTCACACCATTCTTGCTGTTCTTATTCTTTTCACTATTGCCCTTCTTTTGCTCCTGATGTGCTGCACTGTCATCTGATGTTTTTCCATTTTCACCTTTTATCTTGTCTGTCTTCTCATCTTCCATTTTCTTTAAGGCTTCTTTATCACTTTGGATCACCTGCTTCGCCTTAGATGACAAATCCTGATTTTTCTTTTTTTCTTGTTCCATTTTTTCAAGCTGTGCAAGCAGCTTGTCTGCTTCTTCAAAATCCCGATCCGGTTTATCAACAATACTTTTTCCGGAAGGTTGTCCACCATTCTTTCTATTATTGTTTTTTATAATAAAACTCATCATATCCTCCTGAGTAAATGCACTATAATTAATATCTATATTTCTTCATTCCCATTATAAAATCATCACTCCAAACGAACTTACGGAATCACTATTCACAGTCTTCACCGATTTTCCAAAAAACACTCTACTTTCCTTTTTTTTCTTTTGCAAAGACCTGCATTCTAGTCTGTACATCTTCTTTTTCCCCACTTTGCAAATCATAATTACTGTGAATAGTAACATTTTATCAAATCGCATATAAAAATGCAAGGAAATCTCTTGCCTTTTTTGCCAAGTTAATATAAAATACTTAATTATAATGCACTCGTAGCTCAGTGGATAGAGCAATGGCCTCCGGAGCCATGTGCGCGAGTTCGACTCTCGCCGGGTGCGTTTTTTTGTACCCTAAATTATTATCTTTCCTTCCTCTCTGCTAAAATAATAAGTATGATCTGACAATACATCTATATCATCTACTTCATCTTTATTGACTTCTTTTACCATTTCCGTCAATTCTTCTCTGCTCATTCCATTAATTGCCGGTATCAGGATCACTTCATGGATTGAACTTGGAAGAATATATAAATCTTTCTGCATTTCTTTTGCAAAGTCTTCAATGATATGGTCATACAAAAGGCAGGCAGCTCCATTCATTCGCTGACGGTTTGTCAATACATACATGGAGATCTGTTCTTTCGCCTTCATCAAATCTTTCATCAGCTCATCAGCAACGACTTCCGGATTTGCCGTTTCACAATTCTTGTCATACCGATCATCATTCTCACAGATTACCTTTTTGATGTCTCCTACCAGAATATCCCTGATCAATTCATTCATTTCCTTAATTTCGTATTTTAGCAGTTTTGGGGTATTTTCTTTTGCAATCTCATATAGTTCCTCCACTGTAATCTCCCACATGTTCACGTGTATATTGTGAATCAGCGCTGTTGCGCTTCCGAGGTATTCATTGTCAAACATACAATAAAAAACAATGGATAAATCCAGAAAATCGATGTGAGGTATATCCCTTAACAGTTTTTTATTTGCCTTTGTATTAATCAGTTTAAACACTACTTTATCCCTGATGTTTTCAAAACTTTTAAAGATATCTACATCAAAATTGATTTTGGTGCTATTACTAATGTAAAGATCACAAATTTCCTTTGTAATTTCGTCGATTTCTTTTCCTCTTAAATACTCATCATAATATGAATTGAGATAAATCGTAGGTGACACATTGGAATCCTTTGTTATGATTGTCAATGCATCCAGTTCGATATCATTGTTTTTGAGTATTCTGTGAGTTTTTACACAAACTTCGTCTCCAAGTAACTTATTGATGTCTTCCCGGACATCGTTTAAAAATTCATCGTATGTCATATTTGCTCCTTATAAAAATAATTTGCAAAGCGCTTTACATACTTTATTATATACCCTACTCCCCTGCCACAGTCAATTCACACTCTCTACAAATCATTCTCCCTTTTTTCATCAGTATGACAAAACCGATATCTGATTTGCATAGTATTATTCCTTCACAATAGTGCACCATTCTTAAAAATTTGTCGTTTTCGACAGATTTCTCCTATGACCTTTCATCTTTTTTCACATACTATATTTCCAACATACTC
>CACYDA010000244.1 GCA_902773095.1 uncultured Lachnospiraceae bacterium
CTGAATAGTCTCCCTATACCTCTACTGTTTGATGTGCTTAGCAAATAATATAGCATGTATGTCAGACATATGTATGGGGTAGTAAATTTTTATCAGCTTTTATTCCAATGATTCCTGCAAGTCATAATCCGTAATTTTTCAGAGCACTTTTTATTTTGTTTCATAATCTTTTACTATTTTCTCTTTTCAATACCAGCTATTTATTGCATAATAGTACCAAAATTGATTGATTATATGAAGCGTTGTAATCAACATATACATTTTCGTTTACGCTTCAGAATGGAGGATATCAAACATGGATTTTACAGAATTAGTTGAATCTAGAAGAAGTATAAGAGCTTACAAGGCAGACAAGCCTGTTGATAATGCTACAATATCAGAGATTATAGGGTTTGCCCAGCAGGCACCATCATGGAAGAATTCACAGACAGGGCGTTACTATGCGGTAACAACACCTGAGAAACTTGCAGAAATCAAAGAAAAAGCGCTTCCTGAGTTCAACCGGAATAATTGTAAGGATGCTCCTGCACTTATCATCACTACTTTCGTAAAAGCACGTGCAGGATTTGAAAGGGATGGAAGTGCAACAAATGAACTTGGTGATGAATGGGGTGCTTATGATTTAGGTCTTCAGAACCAGCTTTTCATATTGAAGGCAAGAGAATTAGGTCTTGATACTCTTATCATGGGTATTCGCGATGAAAAGGCACTCAGAGAGGCACTTTCAATTCCTGATACAGAGGAAGTTGTCGCTGTTATCTCTCTTGGATACAGGGATATTGACCCTGATATGCCAAAGCGTAAAGCGACAGAAGATATTGTAAAATTCTTCTAAAATTCCTAAAATACAAAATATATTTTCATCATTCACATAATATATTAATACAAAGGCTGCCATATTAAGAATTATGACTACTACAGATAGTGTTCTGCAATAAACACTATTCTAAGCAGACAATCCTAATATGACAGCCTTGCTATCATCTCACACATTCTTATAATAATACACCACAAGCTGTGTCCTGTCTCGCAAATTCAGTTTATCTAATATACTGCTCACATAATTTCTCACTGTTCCCTCAGACAGATATAGTTTGTTCGCTATCTCTTTATTATTGTACCCCTCTGCCACCAGCTTAATGACCTCATATTCTTTTTCAGTGATATCTTTCTCTTCATACACCTCCTGTTTAATCCTGTTTTGTCTGTCATTTTCGTTCTCTTTTACGTTCTCATTATCAATATCACTGCCTGAACGACCTTTTTGCGAACTACTGTCTTTTCTACTATTTTCATTATCCGCACTGATACTTGGAAGTTTGCTTACAATCTCTCCTCCAAATACACTCTGCCCCGAATACACCGCTTTGATGGCAGGTATGATTCCTTCGAAATCCTGTTTTAGAATATAACCTTTTGCATTGCATTTCAAAGCATTAATCACATATTCATCATCAGAAAATGTCGTCAAAAACAAAATCTTTGCATCTTTATATTTATCTGTTATCTCATATGCTGCCTCGATTCCTGTCATTCCTTCCATCCTGATGTCTGACAAAAGTATATCCGGCCTAAATTCTTCATAAAGATTTATGGCATCATTTCCACTTTTTCCGGTTGCGACAACTTCTATTCCACTTGCTTCTATTATTGTTTTTAGCGATAACAAAACGATATCGTCATCATCAACTACCACTAATTTCATATCTTAACCTGCTTTCTTAACCTGTTTTGCTAACCTATTTCCCTAACCTTATCTTCCTAACCTATTTTCCTAATCTATTTTCCTAACCCACTTTGACTTGTTTAGTATTTATAAACAATTATTATCCCATATGCTTGATTCTTCATTTTTCACTATTTATTCCCGATTCTTCGGTACACTGATAAATATCCGGAACCCTTCTTCAAACGAAAACTTGATAATTCCATTCATCCCTCTTATTCTGTCCTGCATATTGACCAAACCGATTCCACTATCAGCACTGTTGAACGCACTTAATACATTTTCACCGTATTTTCTAATCCTCTCTCCATTATCTTCTACCACCATCTGATAATGTTCATCAAGTTCACGCATCAGCACATTCACTCTATCTCCATCACAATATTTTTCTATATTATTGACAGCCTCTTTCAGAATTGTAAGAAATGTATATTTGATTTCTTTATCAGCTTCCATTGAAATATCACAGTCAAATGACACATCAAATTCTTTTAAATCTCCTAAAATACGTTTTGCCGCATTTTCTATATCAAAACTCTCTTTATGCAAATCGTGTACACTCTGTCTGATACTGTTCATGGCTTCATCGAGAGTATTTCTCACAGGCGTTATCAATGTTTTAACAGTCTCATCCTTATTAACTGCCATGATTGCTCCCACCTGCAAAATGGAACGTGAAAGAAGATGTCCCACATTATCATGTATCTCTCTTGCAATTCTGTTTCTCTCGCTTAATATAGCAATATTAATTTCATTTCCCCGATTGCTGATTAATGATTTATTCTTTTCAAGTAGCCTGTTATTCTTTTCTTTACTGTCATCACGAAGCCTCTTTACCTCCTCCTTTTGCTTCGCTATATATTTTGCTTTCACAGCCATTACAATGGAAATCATGATAAACAAAAAATGTATACTACTGTATTTCGTATCACTTTCATTAATACCATACAAACTGATTCCTAAAAACAATATAAGAATGCCATAAAATATTCTTTTTTTCTCTAAATACTTATATACATACGCATATATAATGATAGGTAAAAATGGTATCAGTCCGGTTGCAATCAGCGAAATGGCTGCAATCAGCACATAACTGCACTGTTCAAAAATACTTTTTCGCAAGTCATTCTGATAATATGAACCACATAAAAGTATGAATCCAATCAGCATATATACCATCTGCATATCTTTAATGTCGTTAAAACCTGTCAAAATATAGCCTGCAATGTATAAAATTAATCTGTCAATCAATGTTATCATAATGTCATAAGTATACCATAA
>CACYDA010000245.1 GCA_902773095.1 uncultured Lachnospiraceae bacterium
AATCATAACTATTCTGCTGCTGATTGCTTCCAAAATCATAACTATTCTGCTGCTGATTGCTTCCAAAATCATAACTATTCTGATTCTGCCGGCTATTCTGTCCAAAACTGTTTTGACCATTGTCAAAACTATACTCATTCTTTGACAGATTAATCTGGCCTGCGTTATTATTCATCCCTTGTGGCTGAGACGATGCACTACCGGCATCCTGCATTGCGCCACAAACAACACAAAACATTGCATTATCTTCATTTGGTTTTCCACAATTAACGCAAAATTTCATAACATTATCCTCCTTGTAAATTAATGTAGTATTACTATGTACTTTACATAAGCTACTACAGTACAATATGTAATATAATAATTATACTTTATTTTCCTACCATTCGTCAACTAATGATATTCTTTTCCCTCTATTTTTTGAGTTCACCTGTGAACAGTAACATTCGTCTTTTTGAAATCATCTTACGGGGCATACGATAAGAATCAGCTATATTTTACAATCACAAGTTCCACTGCCATTTTATCATTCATATTTCCCGTTTTTACTGCTTCTTCCATTTTCAGGCAGTAATTGACAGCATTTTTTATGACATGCAATTTAAAATTTTTACACTGTTTTAATGTTTTATTAACAATAAAGCTTTGCATTCCGATATTTTTTGCCATTTCGCCTGAGCTTTTCCCCTTCATTTCCATCTCTTTTACCTGCAGCATAATATTAAATTGTCTTGTCAGCATATATAAAATTTTCATAGGTGCTTCTCTCACAGCAATCAAATCATAGTACAGATCCAATGCTTTTTTTTGATCTTTATTGCCAATCGCATCGACCATGTCAAATATTTTTCCTGTGATTTCACTGACACATACATCATCGATATCTGATTTCCCAATAATGTTTCTTCCCATGGTATAGCTGAGAAGTTTATCAAGTTCACTCGATATGTTATCCATATCATCTCCCAGTTTTTCCAACAGATAATCCATGTTTTCTTTTGTAATCTTTTTATTTTCCTTGTTCAGGCGCACCAAAACCCACTTTGATAATTCCGAATGATTCATCCGGCTGCACTCACATATATAGCCTGTGCTTTTCACCTGTTTATAAACCTTGTTTCTTTTATCCACTTCCTCTTCAATAAAGATGACAACCGAAGAATCCGGTATTTCTTTTATATACTCTGCCATCTCATCATTGGAAGTTTTAAAAAATCCTGTATCTTCAAGAAGAACCACCCTGTAATCCGCAAAAAACGGAAGTGTATCACAGGTCTGTATAATCTCCTTTACAGAACTATCCTTTCCCACAAATTTTGTATAATTCATTGTATCATCTGCTTTGACCAGTCCCTTAATCATACGATTTTTTATTGTTCTGATCAGATATTTTTCTTCACCATATATCAAATAAACCCTTTTTAATTCATTCTTTTCTATATCTTTTATTATATTCTTCAAAATCGTCCTCATTTCCAATAATTTTCTTGTTTTCCTTCCGAACAATTACATTATAATTTTATCTTATAAAAGTTGCAATAGAAAACTTTTCTCTCTGTGACAAATAAGCATTACCCGATCTTTATTATTATCTCATTTTTTATCAAATGTTTCCGGTATCATGATTTTTCACTTCAGTTATATAATTTTTTTTCATAGCCTAACTTTTTTTTCAATCCTTGTACCATATTCCTGATTTCTTTTGTATTTAATGGATATTTTTCAGTTTCAAAAGTCCATATTAAAGAATCATGCAGATAAAACCCATTTGATTCGTAGTTTCTAATCTTGAAAAATGTATTATTCCTATAATCCATATCATCCATCATTCCAAAATGTTCCCAAAATATTTCTCGTCTTTCTCTAATATTCAACAAAGTAAAATCAGGATGAACAATTCTGTTTTTTAGCTGTAATGGTCTTTCATAAAGAAATGGAATCGACATCTCATCTAATACATCAGCAATGATCAACTCCGATTTAGATCTCACTCTTAATCCTTGTCTTGTATAATACTCTGGATAATCATCTCTAAATGATAATCTTTCATACTGCTGATTCTGCCAATTTATGATGTAAGATTCATCTATAATATAAGGTGATTTTACCAAAATTCTTTTCCCGGGAACCATCTCATTTAAAGCAGTGACAAAAGGATTATTGATCCATTCTGTTTTAAATTTTACTAGAGTTTTTAAAGCATTTTTTAATTCAACTATCAATTTTTCATCATATTCTATCTGAGCCAGTATCACTGCGATATTCTTATCATCTTTCTTAATATATGCTCCGTTATCGTCGCCCCCTTGTTTTTTAATAAAGTATTGATATCCTTTACGATGTCTGGCAGCACGCAACTTGGCATTTTGTGGAACCGACTTTTTAAGTTTCTCCAACTCAGCTGAAACATTCTGTAAACTGCTCTCAATAAAACTTATTTCATTTCCTATATCCTCATTTCTTATCATTGTTTTATCCCTCGTTTCTTTTATTATTTTCTTATTCCTCTTGCTTTTTTACACCTACCGGCTAACTTTTCCTCCTCTTTTGTCACTTTTGTTAGCCGGATGCTCTTTCTTTTTCTGCTCTTTTACA
>CACYDA010000246.1 GCA_902773095.1 uncultured Lachnospiraceae bacterium
AGCAGCGTGTACAGGAATTAGAAAGAATCTCTGGTCTTACCTCCGAACAAGCAAAAGAATATTTGTTAAAAACTGTTGAAGAAGAAGTAAAAATTGATACTGCTAAGATGATTAAAGAACTCGAAAGCAGAGCTAAGGAAGAAGCAGACAAAAAGGCGAAGGAATATGTTGTCAATGCAATCCAGAAATGTGCAGCAGATCATGTTTCAGAGACAACGATTTCCGTCGTTCAGTTGCCTAATGATGAAATGAAAGGACGTATCATTGGAAGAGAGGGAAGAAATATAAGAACTCTCGAGACGATGACAGGTGTGGATTTGATTATTGATGATACACCGCAAGCTGTCATCCTTTCAGGATTTGATCCAATCAGGCGTGAAGTAGCACGTATTGCACTTGAGAAACTGATCGTTGATGGAAGAATCCATCCGGCGAGAATTGAAGAAATGGTTGAAAAGGCACAAAAAGAAGTCGAGACAATGATGCGCGAAGAAGGTGAAGCTGCAACATTAGAGGTTGGTGTTCATGGAATTCATCCTGAATTAGTGAAGTTGTTAGGAAAGATGAAATTCAGAACAAGTTATGGACAAAATGCACTGAAGCATTCAATTGAAGTGGCACATTTATCCGGTTTATTAGCAAGTGAAATCGGTGTGGACATCAGAACTGCAAAACGTGCAGGTTTATTACATGATATTGGTAAATCACTTGACCATGAGATGGAAGGTTCACATATTCAGATTGGTGTAGATTTGTGTAGGAAGTATAAAGAATCACAGATTGTCATTAATGCTGTAGAGGCACATCATGGCGATGTTGAGCCTGAATCATTGATTGCGTGTATTGTACAGGCAGCAGATACGATATCAGCGGCGAGACCCGGTGCACGTAGAGAGACATTAGAAACATATACCAACAGATTGAAACAATTAGAAGATATTACCAATTCATTTAAAGGTGTTGAGAAATCTTTTGCTATTCAGGCAGGTAGAGAGATTAGAGTGATGGTTGTTCCTGAACAGGTAAACGACACAGAAATGGTACTTTTGGCTAGAGACTTATCTAAGCGGATTGAACAAGAATTAGAGTATCCTGGTCAGATAAAGATTAGTGTAATTAGAGAAAGCAGAGTGGTTGATTACGCTAAATAGCGAATAAATAGGTAAGGTTAAAGATGTTGACAAGATCTTTAACCTTATTTTTAGTTTAATTTACACTTTTAAAATTGCAGTTTGTGTGATAGAATAGAAAATGGTTTTATGAGATGAAATATGTTAGATCTACCTCATTTGATGAGGCATTGTAATGGAGGATAGTGAATCATGGAAAAGATCAATAGAGTTTTGCTTAAATTGAGTGGTGAGGCGCTTGCAGGTGATAAGAAAACCGGTTTTGATGAACCTACCGTTGTTGAAGTCGCAAAACAGGTTAAAGTGCTTGTTGACAATGGTACACAAGTAGGAATTGTGATTGGTGGCGGCAATTTTTGGAGAGGCAGAACAAGTGAAAAAATTGACAGAACGAAGGCTGATGCAATCGGAATGCTTGCAACAGTGATGAATTGTATATATGTTTCGGAAATATTTAGAACAGAAGGAATGAATACACAGGTGCTTACACCATTTGAATGCGGTTCATTTACAAAATTGTTTTCAAAAGACAGAGCCAATCAATATTTTTCAAAAGGTATGGTATGTTTTTTTGCCGGTGGTATTGGAAATCCTTATTTTTCAACAGATGTAGGGATGGTTCTAAGGGCGATCGAGATTGAAGCAGACTGTATTCTGGCAGCGAAGGCAATTGATGGTGTATATGACAGTGATCCGAACAAGAACCCTGATGCAAAGAAGTATGATAAGCTGTCTATTACAGAGTTAGTAGATCAAAAGCTTGAAGTGATTGATCTTGCAGCTTCCGTACTTTTGATGAAGAATAGGATTCCTATGAAAATCTTTGGCCTTAATGAGGAAAATAGTATCATTAATGCGGTTTCAGGCACGTTTACGGGAACTGTGATCGAGTAAGAGAAGGATGAGTGTGACATATGGATTAATTTTTGTCAATGTACACACTGGAAATTAATAAAATAAAAGTTAAGAAAAAATGAAAAGAATCTTGAAGTATTTAATAAAAATTAAGAAAAAACGAAAAGAATCTTGAAGTATTTCAAGAATTATATGGAGGATATCATGGAGAATTTATCACAATACGAAGAAAAAATGAAAAAATCGTTAGAAAGCCTTTACAGTGAGTTTTCTACAATCAGAGCGGGAAGAGCAAATCCACACGTACTTGACAAAATTACAGTTGATTATTATGGAACAGCATCAACATTACAGCAGGTTGCCAATATTACCGTTCCGGAGGCGCGTATGATTCAGATTCAGCCGTGGGAAGCAAGTCTGATTAAAGAAATTGAGAAGGCAATTATGTGTTCTGATTTAGGAATTACACCTACAAATGATGGAAAATGTATTCGACTTGTATTTCCGGAGTTGACAGAAGAAAGAAGAAAAGAACTTGTAAAAGATGTAAAAAAGAAATCTGAAAATGCAAAGGTTGCGATTAGAAATATCAGAAGAGATGCAAATGATACTGTAAAGAAGCAGATGAAGGCATCTGAAATATCAGAGGATGAATCAAAGCAGTTTGAAGAAAAAATCCAGAAACTGACAGATAAGTACATCGCTGAGGTTGACAAGGCAGTAGAAGAAAAATCAAAGGAAATCCTTACTGTTTAATAAAGCGTTTGTTTCTTGGCATGGATGTTATGAGATATGAGTATTAAACAGTAGAATTAAAACATGAAAAAGGGAGGCTTACAAAATAGGCAATCCCTTTTTGGTATATATATGGAGGAGAAAAGTGGCGAAAAAGATTGAAAATACAGGTTTAACCATTCCTAATCATGTAGCGATTATTTTAGATGGTAATGGCAGATGGGCAAAGAAGCGATTGATGCCGAGAAATTACGGACATTTGCAAGGTGCAAAAACAGTAGAACAGATTATAGAGGATGCTGATGACATCGGAATAAAGTATCTGACATTGTATGCATTTTCCACTGAGAACTGGAATCGTTCTGAGGATGAAGTGGATGCATTAATGAAGATTTTGAGAACTTATCTGAAGACTTGTATTGAGCGTTCTAATAAGAATAATGTGCGTACCCGTGTAATCGGTGAGCGTTCCAAATTAAATGATGATATTATCAATAGGATTAATGAATTGGAAGAGTCTACAAAGAATAATACGGGTCTCAATTTGACAATTGCGATCAATTATGGCAGTCGTGATGAGATGAAAAGAGCGGTGACAGATCTTGCAAAAGATGTGGCAGAAGGAAAGGTAAAACCGGAACAGATCAATGAGAAAATGATTAGTGATTATCTTGATACCTCGGGCATACCGGATCCGGATTTGTTGATCAGAACCAGTGGTGAGGAAAGGCTTTCAAATTTTCTTCTCTGGCAGTTAGCGTATACGGAGTTTTATTTTACAGATGTGTTATGGCCTGATTTCGATGTGAATGAGTTGATGAAGGCAATTGAAAAATACAATAGTCGCGACAGAAGATTTGGAAAGGTTAAATAAGGTGTACTTTATGTCAGCTATCAAGAAATTAATGACAAAGTCTTTTTTGGAGAGACTGATTAGTGGAATTGTGCTGGTAATCATAGCACTCGTGACCATCATAGTAGGAAAAGACGTTTTGCTTGCCACTACGGTTATCATTTCCCTGATTGGATTATTTGAATTGCTAAGAGTATTTAAGTTACAGTGGAAAATACCGGGATTTCTGGGATATGCGGCAGCGATTGGCTATTATGTTCTGATCAGACTGAATCATAGTCAGTATATACTTGTATTGATGACAGCTTATCTGATCTGTCTGATGGCAGTGTATGTATTTACATTTCCAAAGTTTAAGGCAGATGAGATTATGGTGTGCTTTTTTGGATTGTTTTATGTGGTGTTTATGCTATCTTATATCTATCAGGTGAGAATGATGACAGACGGAAAATATATTGTATGGCTGATTTTCCTATGTTCATGGGGATGCGATACCTGTGCCTATCTTGTCGGTGTAATGTTTGGAAAACATAAGATGGCTCCGGTTCTTAGTCCGAAAAAGTCAATTGAAGGCGGAATTGGAGGAGTCGTTGGGGCTGCTTTATTGGGATTTATATATGCCTCTGTTTTTGTGGATCAGCTTACAATTGAAAAGGCGAAGATTATTTTCCCGATTGTCTGTGCAGTGGGAGGAATCATTTCGCAGATTGGTGATCTGACTGCATCAGGCATTAAAAGAGATCATGATATCAAAGATTATAGTCAGTTAATACCGGGACATGGTGGTATATTAGACAGATTTGACAGTGTTATCATCACAGCGCCTATTATATTTTATTTGGTGGAGTTTTTACAAAAACAGGTTTAAAAGCATCTTAGAAGCATACAAGAAAGAATGAAGTATACATTTGAGGAAGAAAGAAGGATATTGATGAAAAAATTGTCTATTTTGGGTTCGACAGGTTCAATAGGAACACAAACACTTGAAATTGCGAGAAATAATGATGATATTGATGTAGTGGCCTTGAGTGCAGGCAGCAATATAGGTCTCCTTGAAAAGCAGGCGAGAGAGTTTAAACCTGAGCTGATTTGTGTATATGATGAGGAAAAGGCAAAAGAATTACGTGTTAATATAGCAGACCTGAATATCAAAGTAGTCAGTGGCATGGAAGGTCTGATCGAAGCTGCAGTGATTGATCGTGCAGATATTGTACTGACAGCTGTTGTTGGAATGATTGGGATAAGACCAACGATTGCAGCTATCAAGGCACATAAGGATATCGCACTGGCGAATAAAGAGACATTAGTGACAGCAGGACATATTATTATGAAACTTGCGAAAGAATGTGGAGTGAAAATCTTACCGGTTGACAGTGAGCACAGTGCCATTTTTCAGTCACTTCAGGGAAATCAACATTCCCGGGTAAGTAAGATTATTCTGACAGCTTCAGGAGGCCCATTTAGAAATTCGACACTGGAAGAACTACAGAATGTGACAGTAGAAGCAGCACTGAAACATCCAAACTGGTCAATGGGAAAGAAAATTACAATAGATTCCTCAACGATGGTTAACAAGGGATTAGAAGTCATGGAGGCAAGATGGCTGTTTGATGTTGATTATGACAAGATTGATGTTGTCGTACAGCCGCAGAGTCTGATTCATTCCATGGTGGAATATGTAGACGGAGGAATCATGGCTCAGCTTGGTACACCAGATATGAAATTGCCAATTCAGTATGCACTATACTACCCTGACAGGAGATATCTTGGTGGTGAGCGGGTTGATTTTGCAAAGATTGGAAGTATCACTTTTTTTAGGCCTGATACAGAAAAATTCAAAGGATTTGCATTGGCATATGAAGCAGGACGCATTGCCGGAACGATGCCGACGATTTATAATGCTGCCAATGAGTGTGCAGTGGGTTTGTTTTTGGATAGAAAGATTAAATATTTAGAAATTGCAGAATTGATTGAAAAGGCAATGCACGCTCATAAGGTGACAGACAATCCTTCTTTGGAGCAAATCTTAGAAGCTGAAAAAGAGGCTCATGAATGTGTAAAAAATAACATATAATAGTAATGTTACAGAAATTGCTATTATTTCACAAAATGGACAGAAATTATGTATATAATGTTAAGTATTAAGTAAATATTTGAGTATTGTCAGCAGAAAGGGATTATTTATTTATGAGCATAGTATTGTCAATAATAGTATTTAGTGTGTTAGTGTTGATTCACGAATTTGGACATTTTCTTTTAGCGAAGAAAAATGGAATAGGTGTCACAGAATTTTCTCTTGGTATGGGACCAAGGATTGCCAGCTTTGATAAGGGTGGAACGAAATATTCATGGAAATTGATTCCGTTTGGTGGTTCCTGCATGATGGTAGGAGAAGATGAGGAGTCAGGCGCAGAAAATTCGTTTGGAAGCAAGACTGTATGGGCAAGGATAGCAGTTGTTGTAGCGGGTCCGATGTTTAATTTTCTTCTTGCCTTTGTGATTTCGATTGTATATATCAGTCTGGAAGGATATGATGCACCCAATGTTGTCAGTGTTGAGGAAAACTCCATTGTGAGTGAGGCAGGCATTGAAAAGGGTGATGCGATCACGGAATATGATGGTGAGACGATTGTTTTATGGCGTGATTTGTGGCTATATCAATATTTAAATAAATTGGATGGCAGTCCGGTGAAAGTAAAATATGAGAGAAATGGCAAAGAGTACACAACTAGTATTATTCCTGAAAAGTATTATAGTCTTGGCATTTCCTATGTAGCGGGAGATGATCCGTGCAAAATTGAGGTGAGCGAGAAGACTGCAGTGTATGAAGCCGGAGTAAGAAGCGGCGATACGATTATTGGAATTGATGGAAATGAATTAAAGTCAGGAAAAGAATTACACCGTTATATCACAGAACATCCGCTCACTGATCAGGAATTGACCATGACAGTGTTGAGGGATGAAAAAGAATTGGATTTTACAGTAACTCCGAAACTGGCCGGTTATACAGACAGGCTTGATGTAGGTGAAAGAGTAAAAGCGAATCCATGGCAGGTCATACGATATAGTTTTACTGAATTAAGGTATGACATGGATGCAACGATTTCAGGGTTTAAGATGATATTTACCGGAAAAGCAAGCAGAGACGATGTTTCAGGACCTGTAGGAATTGTCAAAATCGTTGGAGATTCTTATGAAGAGTCGAAAGATTATGGTTATTATTATGTATTTTTGGATATCGCTTATCTTACAATGGTGATTAGTGTCAATCTCGGTGTAGTAAATCTGCTTCCAATTCCTGCACTTGATGGAGGAAGACTTGTATTTCTCATCATTGAGGCTGTCAGAGGGAAGCCTGTACCAAGAGAAAAAGAAGCAATGGTCCATTTCGCAGGAATGGTGCTTTTAATGATACTGATGGTAGCTATTTTGGCGAATGATATTACAAAATTTTTCTAAAAAGAAAGGTTGTCGAATCAAAGCGGCAACCTTTTTTGATTAGTTACTATTCAAAAAACAAAATTAGTGTTACAATAAGGAAAGACATTTGGCATGAGGCATGGAGAGTGCCTGCGTAATCAATTGCAAATTATCAATTGCAAAATACTTTGGAAAGGAATGGAATAAGATGTATCGTGACAATACCAGAATCGTAAAAATAGGTGACAGAGTAATTGGTGGAGGGAATAATGTTCTCATACAATCAATGACGAATACGAAGACAGAGGATGTAGAGGCGACAGTCAACCAGATTAAGGAACTGACAGTAGCAGGATGTGATATTATTCGATGTGCTGTTCCTACCATGGAGGCAGCTAAGGCAATCAAGGAAATTAAAAAGCAGATTACAATTCCACTTGTTGCAGATATTCATTTTGATTACAGGCTGGCAATCGCAGCAATGGAAAACGGAGCAGATAAAATTAGAATCAATCCGGGTAATATCGGTTCGGTAGACAGGGTCAAAGCAGTTGTGGATGTGGCAAAAGAACGAAATATCCCAATCAGAGTGGGAGTGAACAGTGGTTCTCTGGAGAAAGAAATTCTTGAAAAGTATGGACATGTTACTGCTGAAGGCATTGTTGAGAGTGCCATGAATAAAGTGAAACTGATTGAAGATCTGGGCTATGATAATCTTGTCATCAGCATAAAATCATCAGATGTGCTGATGTGTGTTGAAGCTCATGAGCTGATTGCTCAAAAGACAAATTATCCGCTTCATGTAGGGATTACTGAATCAGGAACGCTTTATTCCGGCAATATCAAATCATCAGTAGGTTTGGGAATCATCCTTCATAAAGGAATAGGAGATACGATTCGTGTGTCTCTCACGGGAGATCCGGTAGAAGAAATCAGAACAGCCGGTCTTATTTTGAAAACATTAGGTCTGAAAAAAGGTGGAATCAGTGTGGTTTCCTGTCCAACCTGTGGCAGAACGCAGATTGATCTGATCTCACTTGCCAATCAGGTAGAAAAGATTGTTGAAAATTATAAGGCAGACATCAAAGTGGCAGTGATGGGCTGTGTGGTAAATGGTCCCGGGGAGGCAAGAGAAGCAGATTTGGGAATAGCCGGAGGAAAAGGTGAGGGATTGATTATTAAAAAGGGAGAGATTATCAGAAAAGTACCTGAGAACGAATTATTAAGCCGGTTTGAGGCAGAATTGAAAGAAATGTGTGAATCCTGACATTTCCAAAGGGTTCATACGATTAGGGTTGGATTGAAAGGTTGATTAGCATTGGAAGCAAAGAAATTTTTAGAAGTGTTTAAGTGTTTTGAAGAAAATGAGGAAATGAGAGAACTCTTTGGCGATGTCATGGTGAAGAGAATCGCGAGTAACCGGTCAAAGGGTTTTATTCGTGTATATATAGAAAGCAGAAGATTGATTCATAAAGAACATATTTACAAAGCAGAAAAAGAGATTGAAAAACTGTTTATGGGAAGAATGAATGTAAAAATCATAGAAAGCTTTCATCTCTCCAGTCAGTATAATTCTGAAAATCTTTACAAAATGTACAAAGGCAGTATACTTCTTGAGATTTCTAATCACAGCCCCATAGAGTACAGTATGCTTAACAAAGCTGAAATAAATTTTGATACGGATATCATGAAAATCAGTTTACCGGATACCATCCTGTCGGAGGATAAGTCAGGGGAATTAAAAAGAATTCTTGAAAAGATTTTTAATGAGAGATGTGGTGTTCCTACGGAAGTACGATATGAATTTGTGACACCTCCTGAGAGTAAATATGAAAAATATAAGGAATTAAAGCTCAAACAGGAAATTGAAGCTATTGTTGCAAGGGTGAATGGTGGACAGAATTTATCGAATGAGGAGGATAATGGCGCTCATGGTGAAAAAAACAATGGAAAGAAGCATCAAGGGAATTCGGATGATGGTAAAACAATAGGAGATAGAAACAGAAACAAAAATGGCAAGAATCTGAATCCTTCCACATCTAATGGAAAAGGTGGAAGCAGTCAGACAGAAAAGTCAGCAGGAAATAGTGGGAATTCTTCTTTTAACAGGAGTTTTAAACGTTCGGATCATCCTGATGTGATTTATGGGCGTGATTTTGATGGACAATCTCTCAAACTATGCGAGATTGAAGATGAAATGGGTGAAGTGATTGTAAGGGGGCAGGTTGTTGAGATTGAAGAAAGACCTATTAAAAATGAAAAGACGATTGTCAGCGTTATTATCACTGATTTTACGGATTCGATTGTCATTAAACTTTTTATGGCGAATGAGAATCTGTCTGATTTGTATGCCGGAGTGAAAAAGGGAGCTTTTATCAAGGTAAAAGGTATGACAACGGTAGATAAATTTGACAGAGAATTGATTATCAATTCCGTTGTTGGAATCATGAAAACAAATGATTTTACAGTAAAACGAATGGATACGAGTCCTATTAAGAGAGTAGAGCTTCATTGTCATACAAAATTAAGTGATATGGATGGAGTTGCCGATGTAAAAGATCTGATTGCCCGGGCAAAGGAATGGGGACATACGGCACTTGCAATTACTGACCATGGTGTTGTACAAGGATTTACAGAAGCCTGGCATGCATTGCAAAAGCTCGAGGGAAAATTCAGCTTTAAAGAACCGTTTGATTTCAAGATGCTTTATGGTGTAGAAGCGTATCTGGTAGATGATTTAAAAAATATCGTTACCTCATCTAAGGGGCAGTCCCTGGACAGTGATTATGTGGTTTTTGATTTAGAGACAACAGGTTTCAGTCCGGAGGTAAACAATATTATCGAGATTGGGGCTGTGAAAGTAAGTAACGGTAAGATTGTGGATACATTTAGTACATTTGTTAATCCAAAAGAGCCAATACCGCCAAGAATTGAGGAAGTAACACATATTAATGATAGTATGGTAATTGATGCTCCTTTCATTGAAGAAGTGCTTCCACAATTTCTTGCATTTTCTAATCACTGTGTTATGGTAGCGCATAATGCAGATTTTGATATGAGTTTTATTATCAATAAATCAAAAAAACTGGGAATCTTAAAAGAGTTCACAATTGTTGACACAGTGTCACTTGCAAGACTATTGCTTCCACAATTAAACCGATTTAAGCTGGACACTGTCGCAAAGGCACTTGGAATTGTGCTGGATCAACATCATAGGGCTGTATATGATGCACAATGTACAGCTGAAATATTTGTGAAGTTTATTGAAATGCTTAAGGAAAGAGATGTACATAACCTTGATGAACTCAATCATTTGCAAAAGAACTCTGAAGAAAGCATCAGAAAGATGCCTTCTCACCATGCTATTATCATTGCTTTGAATGAGACTGGGAGAGTGAATCTGTTTGAATTGGTATCCAATTCGAATATCAAATATTTTCACAGGCAGCCGAAAATACCAAAGAGTGATTTCTTAAAGCATAAGGAGGGACTGCTGATTGGCTCTGCCTGTGAGGCAGGAGAGCTTTATCAGGCTTTGATCGGTGGCAGAAGTGATGAAGAAATTGCAAGAATTGTAGAGTTTTATGATTATCTTGAGATACAGCCGGTTGGAAACAACCAATTTATGATTGACAGTGATGATTATGCAATTTCCACTATAGAAGATTTGCAGGATATTAACAGAAGAATTGTAAAATTAGGAGAACAATTTGATAAACCGGTTGTAGCGACATGTGATGTACATTTCTTAGATCCGCAGGATGAGGTGTATCGTAGAATAATCATGGCATGTAAAGGATTTAAAGATGCGGATAAACAGGCTCCTTTATACTTGAGAACGACGGATGAGATGTTGGAAGAATTTAAATATCTTGGAAGTGATAAGGCATATGAGGTTGTGGTAGAGAATACAAATAAGATAGCCGATCTGGTAGAGAACATGTTTCCTGTATGTCCGGATAAATGCCCTCCGGTAATTGAAGATTCTGACAAGATACTCAGAGAAATCTGTTATAATACTGCGCATAGTATGTATGGAGAAAACCTTCCGGAGATTGTTACAGAGAGATTGGAGCGAGAATTGAATTCCATTATTTCTAATGGATTTGCAGTGATGTATATCATTGCGCAGAAACTGGTTTGGAAGTCAAACGAAGACGGTTATCTGGTTGGTTCAAGAGGCTCGGTAGGTTCTTCCTTTGTGGCTACTATGGCAGGGATTACAGAAGTTAATCCGTTAAGTCCTCATTATTACTGCAAGAAATGTCATTACTATGATTTTGATTCTGATGAAGTGAAAAAATATGGCGGTGGTTCGGGTTGTGATATGCCGGATAAAAAATGTCCACAATGTGGTGAAGATCTTACAAAGGCAGGATTTGATATCCCATTTGAGACATTCCTTGGATTTAAAGGAAACAAGGAGCCGGATATTGACTTGAATTTCTCAGGGGAATACCAGAGTAAAGCTCATGAATATACAGAAGTGATTTTTGGAAAAGGACAGACTTTCAGAGCAGGAACCATTGGAACGCTGGCTGATAAAACAGCGGAAGCATATGTCAGGAAGTATTGTGAAGAGAGAAATATCAAAAAAAGAAGATGTGAAGTGACAAGAATCGCACAGGGATGTACCGGCGTCAGACGAACAACAGGACAACATCCCGGTGGAATCGTAGTACTGCCAATCGGACATAACATCAATAAATTCACACCGGTTCAGCATCCGGCAAATGATATGACCACTAAGACAGTCACCACACATTTTGATTATCATGCCATCGATCATAATCTGTTAAAGCTTGATATTCTGGGACATGATGATCCAACCATGATTAGAATGTTAGAGGATTTGACGGGGATTGATGCAAAGGATATTCCACTTGATAATAAAGAAGTGATGTCATTGTTTGCGGGTACAAAGGCCCTTGGTATTTCACCGGAAGATATTGGCGGATGCGAGTTAGGATCCCTTGGAATACCGGAGTTTGGTACGGACTTTGTGATCCAGATGCTGATGGATACAAAACCACAGACATTTTCCGATTTAGTCAGGATTTCCGGTCTGTCACATGGAACAGATGTATGGCTTAACAATGCACAGTATTACATCAGTACGGGCGATGCGACGATTTCAACTGCCATTTGTACGCGAGATGATATTATGATTTATCTGATTCATATGGGACTTGAATCAGAACAGTCTTTTACGATTATGGAATCAGTACGTAAGGGAAAAGGATTAAAGCCAGAGTGGATTGAGGAAATGAAAAAGCATAATGTTCCGGACTGGTATATTGAATCTTGTCAGAAAATAAAGTATATGTTCCCTAAGGCGCATGCAGCTGCCTATGTTATGATGGCATATAGAATTGCCTATTTTAAAGTGTTTTATCCACTTGCTTATTATGCCGCCTATTTTAGTATCAGGGCATCAGCATTTGATTATGCTCATATGTGTATGGGAAGAGAGAGACTTGAATTTTATATAGGGGATTTTAAAAAGAGAAAAGAGACAAAAGAACTGTCTAAATCAGAAGAAGATATGCTAAAAGATATGAAACTCGTGCAGGAAATGTATGCCAGAGGTTTTGAATTCATGCCTATTGATTTATACAAGGTTGCTGCACATAAGTTCCAGATTATTGATGGCAAATTGATGCCGGCGCTCAGCACAATTGATGGAATGGGAGATAAAGCGGCAGATGGTCTGGTGGATGCGGCAATTGACGGACAGTTTTTATCTAAGGATGATTTAAGAGACAGAGCGAAAATCAGTAAGACTGTGATTGAGACAATGGCAGATCTTGGAATCTTGGGAGATATGCCAGAGTCAAATCAGATCTCATTGTTTGATTTTATGTAAAATAGAAAATATTAATGAAAAGAAAGGGAATTGTAACGATAGAACATGGAAATCAATCTTAATATTTTATTGGTATTTGCATTATTATTCTTTATGGGAAGTTTGTTTGGATGGGTGCTGGAGCTGTTTTACAGAAGATTCATCTCAGCGGCAAACCCACAGAGAAAGTGGATTAATCCGGGGTTTTTGACAGGACCTTATCTGCCATTATATGGATTTAGTCTATGTGCACTGTATATTCTTGCCCATATGAAAATTACCTATATAGAAAACAAAACGATATCAAAAATTGTATTGTTTATGACAATGGCAATGGCAGTAACATTGATCGAGTATATTGCCGGGATCATTTTTATCAGAAAAATGAAAATAAAGCTTTGGGATTATGAAAATGAATGGGGAAATATCCAAGGAGTAATTTGTCCAAAATATTCATTTTTCTGGACAATCTTAAGCGCAATTTACTATTTTCTGATTCATCCTAAAATTTTAGATTCCATCTACTGGCTTGCCAATCATCTTGCATTTTCATTTTTTATGGGATTTTTTTATGGGATATTTGTCATTGATTTCTGGTATTCAATGCATATTATGGCGAGAATCAAGAAATTCGCAGACGATAATGATATTATTGTCAGATACGAAATTCTAAAATCAACCATAAAGCAAAAGAGTGATGAAATGAAAGAAAAAAGCAGTTTTATTTTTTCGTTTATGTCAGGTAAGGTATCGCTTGCAGATAATTTAAAGTATTATCTTGAAAAAGAGGAGAACAGATTCGGCAGACTTAAGAAGAACTATGATATGGCAAAAGAGAGTATCAAAGATGGGGTTGAGTCTGTCAAAGACAGTATCAGAGACGGATACGAAAATATGAAAGACAATATTAAAAATGGAAAAGAAATGGTGATAGGAAATACAAAAGATGATGAAGATCATAATTAATGAAGATTAAATAAATTTTTTACTTATGTAAA
>CACYDA010000247.1 GCA_902773095.1 uncultured Lachnospiraceae bacterium
ATGCAAGAGGAATCAGAAAAGGAATCAAAGAAGCTCCTTCCTCAAATCCGACTGTTGTTTGTTGCACAGACCATAAAGAGAATTCTCGACAACCAGATGGTGACATATCAGATTCAGTGCCAGATGAAAAAGACAATGAAGAAAAGTGGATATGTGAATCTCTGTATGACCAAAACGGGGACTGTTGGAATATTTGGAGATGCAAATCCTGTGGATTCAAAGTATCAAAGGGATGGAAAGATACAGAAGGAGGAAGGAAACCAAGCTATAATTTTTGCCCCAATTGTGGCTTGTAAGGTAGCGAACAATATGAAAGATACACGATATATCAACACAGAAGAAGTCCTTAACATTTTGGATATCTGCTCATCACCATATTTTAATGATGACGAAACGAAGCTATCTGATTATATTAACGATGTCAAGGCTATGATTACAGCTAATGCATCAGAACAGAAAACGGCCCATTGGATACATTCTTCCGTGCATACAGATAATCGCGGTTGTGAATTTGCCAAATGCAAATGTTCCAACTGCGGTCATGAGGAATATGCTATTTCCTATAATGTAACTCACGGAAACTATTGCCCTGATTGCGGGTTTTATATCAAAGGAGAATAACTATGAATAATGCCGAAAAATTTCGATCGGTATTCGGGATGTATGCTACCGAATTATGGTCAATGAACGAGAAAGATTTTTTGAAATGGATCAACGACGACTATGCTGAGAAATATGAGTCATCAGACGACAATCAAACGGAGGAATAAAATGTATCGTGTTTTGGATGTGTGTCAATATATTATTGAATACAGCAATGAAAAAGAATACGGAATATCCAACTTAAAATTACAGAAACTCTTGTATTTTATCCAAGCAGAGTTCTTAGTGGAAACTGATGAAAAATGTTTTCCGGAAAAGATTATCGCATGGGATTTCGGACCTGTTGTTTTGGAAGCATACCATGAATACAAAATATACGGTTCCTGTCAAATATTTAATCATTCCATAAATGACGGCATTTGTAATCTGTTCACAGAAGATGACAGGAAAAGAATAGAAAGCATTATTGATGCCTTAGCAGATTATTCATCGACTGATTTACTTTATATTATTCATCATCAGTCTCCTTGGAAAGATTATTATATTCCAGGAACAAATAACGAAATTCCTACTTCTGTACTTAAAGAATATTTTTCCTCAAATGATTAGGAGATAAAAATGATAAAAAACATTAAAACAACAAAAGAATTTTTCGAATCTCCCATATTTTCTCAATGGTTGCAAACACACAAAAAGGAAGAGCTTCATCCCTGTTTCCAATGTCCGGAAATCAAAGAAGATTTCGATTGGAGGATTAGCACAGAAAATGACCTTTGCGCCTATGAAAGAACAGAAGATTTTTTAGATGACATAAGAGAAATTTGTGACAACTGCTGGTGTGCCAAATATGGCGGAAAAACTTGGATGGTTCGCTATGCTGACCACTGCAATCAAGCCAACAATGATAATTCTAATTCACAAACAGGAGGAAACAATAATGATTCGAAAAACACCGAATGACTATCTTGCGGATTCTCCATGTTTGGTAACTGCTTTGTATTGCGCGACAGGATTGTTTGAGAGTCCACATGGGTATCCAAATCTTAAGAAGGATGGATATGCAACTCTTTCTGCTGCGAATAAGTGGATACGTGAGAATCTGGATATAAAAAAGAGAACAGATTATAAACGTGGAGAACGTCCGAAATTAAAGGATTTGCATCTTGACGGACAGGCTGTTGCCTGTGTTCTTGGTCATTATATCTTTCTTGATCACGAAACATACTGGTCATTTTTCGATAATGAGAATGATGATGTTGTTACCGTCTGGGCATTAAAAAACCGAGTGCCTATGACCATTAATGAATTGTAATGAGGAAACAAAATGATACAACTGAAATATTTGCAGGATTGTAAAGGAGCAACAAGATTCGGAGCCTGCTCCTCTTGCGGGAAGGGCAGTCAGGAAGATAAGAAAATGGTCAGAATAATAATGTACCATGACGATAACCATAAGACTTCCTTCTGTCTTTGTGATAATTGCAGAAGAGAAATGTACAAAAAAATCTGAAAAAGGAGATAAGAAATGAACAATCAAAACTGGACACCGTGCAAAGAAGATTTGCCTAAAACCGATAAAGAAGTCCTTTGTTCCTGTATTGATCATAACGGAGAAGAATTTGTCGAACAAGGTTCA
>CACYDA010000248.1 GCA_902773095.1 uncultured Lachnospiraceae bacterium
ATTCATCTTCGGCATCATCACATCCAATACAACGAGTGCAATATCTTTATTTGTATAAAAAACATCTAAGGCTTCTTCACCATCAGCTGCTTCAATTACGGTATATCCTTTTTTTGATAAAAAGTCATTGACGAGTTTCCTCATTCTGCTTTCATCGTCAACAACGAGTATTTTTAAACTATTCATAATTCAGTACCGAACCTTTCTTTCATGATACAATCAATTTTAACATGAAAATATGGCTATTTTGTGATTAACATAACAATGATTTTAGCATAATTTTGTTAAATATGAAACTATGTTTTGACTTTATACTCATTTTCGTGCATAATATAACTGATTGGAAGGAAAATGAGCGACTGCGAAGCAGGCATTTATTTTCATCCAATCAGTTAATTACTAAGCTAAGGGCTTGCGTATGATCAAAGTATGGAGGGCACAATTTGAAAACAAAGCAACTATTATTCATATTAATTATTCTATCCATTTTTGCTTATATTCATATTTTCAGAATGGAAAAAAGTATTTTTCCTGATTATTCTGTTGATGATGATATTGTAAACAAAATCATATCAGAAAACATTCGTTCAGACATGAGCGAATATGAAAAAGTATTGGCGATACATGATTATATCGTATTATCTACTACTTATGACATCAAGAATTTAAATAATAATACAATCCCTGATTTGGATTATACTGCAAAAGGTGTTCTTGAAAACAAGATTGGAGTATGTCGTGGGTATTCAGAAGCTTTTAAATTGCTGATGGATAAACTCCAAATTGAATGTGAGATTATGACCGGAAGAGCAGATGGTGTATCACATGCATGGAATGTAGTTAAAATTGACGGAAAATGGTATCAGATTGACTGCACCTATGACGACCCTTTAGATCATGAAGATGCTGAAGGTGAAAGTAATAATATTAGATACGATTATTTTTTGATTACGGATGACCAAATGTATATTGACCATACACCTGATAAGGATAGTAAATCATTTGACTGCATTTATGAAGATTATATGTATATGGCTAAGGTTCCGGGAGTTCCATATTATGTACTGAAAAACATCCATTTAGTGCCTAATGCACTGATTCAGGTTGTTGATTCCGGCAAACGTTCCGTAACTTTCTATTTTCCGGATAATGCTGATTTTGAATCAAGTGGTATTTCTGAAGAAATCGCTACTTCTTTAGGAAGAAACAAAACATCATTTTCAACTTTTTCTTACACTCCTATCACAAAATGTGGCAAATACTATTATTCTACTATTTCTGTTAAGTAGAACATTAATTTCTGTTAAATAATTCACTAATTTCTGTTAAGTAGAGCATAAATTTCTGTTAAATAGTTCACTAATTTCTGTTAAATAGTTCACTAATTTCTGTTAAGTAGAGCATAAATTTCTGGTAAGTAGAATTTTAACTTGTATTCAAACTACTTTTTTACCAAAAGATATTATGAAAAAAGCAGGTAAGTTAGACTTCCGGCCTTTTTTAACTTCCTGCCACTTTTTCATCCATCATGAACTTTCCGGTGACGAATCAAACTGAAATGCGGTATAAAAATATTCTCATAAAAATAAACCGGGATGCGTGATGAAAATATTCTCAAATAATAAAAACCACATCCAATTATCATCAGGATGCGGTCATATTCTTAAAAAAATCCTCTATATAATCATCAAAATAAGACATTTTTCGAACTAAACAATACAATATTGATAATCCGAAAAAAAATTTGATGGAGCTGAGGGGAATCGAACCCCTGTCCGAAGCCCTATCCCTCAAGGCATCTCCCACTACAGTCAATGTTTTAACATTCCCTCAATCATACGCCCACTGACAGGCTTATCATCTTAGTAGCTTCATAAATCTTTCAAAACCTCAAAGCTTTGGTAATGAAGTGCCTCGCAAAGTCGATGCCGAACACTTAAGCAGCGAGTGACTCAAGGTCGACAACTGCCACTAGGCAGCGTACGCTAAATTTTCGTTTGCGTTTAATTTTAAAATCTGAGTTTTTACGTGGTCCCAGTCCACGAGTGGCTTCCCTGACTTCAAAAACCCCGTCGAAACCAGTACAACCCCGAAAATGTTATACGGTTATACAAACGATGTGATAGTCATGATACTATTTTTTGAGTTAATTGTCAAGAAAAATATAAAATTAGTCTCCAGACATATAAAATTTGACTCCAAACATATTATCAGTCACTAAGCATAACTGTGCATTAAACGTTTCTTATGCAGAGATTTCATAAGTCAACATAATTTGTATTATCGCATTTTAGTTTGCCACAAGTCCTCAATTTTGCTTAAATCACATTTGAATTGGCTAACAAAATCTTATTTTTAGCATCTTTAGTTAGCCACAAGTCCTCTATGCTACTTTAATTGCTTTTTTTCCTCTATCCTGAGAATAATAACAAACAACAGATTACCATTATTTTCATTATTTTCATTATTTTCATTATTTATCATTATTTTCAATATATTTACAATTATTCCACATCATATTATAATAGATCTGATTGGAAAGAAAACAGGCAACTGCTAAGCAGACATATGGTTTCACCCAATCAGTTAGGTGCGGACGAAGTTCTGTGACATGAGTATGTTCACGAAGTGGTATTGATAATATTAATAACCTATTAGAAGGAAAATAAAATGTTTACCATATGTTTTGCAAACGCCTAACCAGATAATAGATAAGTAATTGCGAAGCTTCGCTTTACACTATGTTAAATATACAAAATGCACAAAAAAGGCACGGACACGCTTTCGCTTGGAAAACAACATAACGGTACATAAAGCACCAAAGTACGGTGCTTAAGTACCGATGTTGTTTTCCAGTCTGCTTATGCTTTTTGTGCATGATATACAACATATGTTACTTGAACTAGAGTTTCGCAAACACCTACTAGATAATAGAAACGAAAAGGAGAAACAAAAAATGGATACAATCATTTCATTAGATAAAATCTTACAAAAATCTGATCATACTTTACTTCGGCAGGATGCCACATGGAATGAAATAAAAGAGACAATAGATGATGGAATCAGATACAATACTGCTTCTGTATGTATTCCACCTGCATATGTATCAGAAGCGGCAAATTATATTCATGACAAGAAATCTTCATTAAAAGTATGTACTGTGATCGGATTTCCTAACGGATATCACACAACTGCTGTCAAGCGTTTTGAGACAGAGGATGCAATCAAAAATGGTGCTGACGAAATAGATATGGTCATTCATCTAGGCTGGCTCAAAGATAAAAAATATGACGCAATTTTAGATGAAATCAAAGAAATCAAGAAGGTATGTGGGG
>CACYDA010000249.1 GCA_902773095.1 uncultured Lachnospiraceae bacterium
GAATGAATACAATAACTTTGTTTTTTTCGTTTCCAAAAGTATGAAATACCATAATCTAATTTCCTTTAAATTTTTCTTATCTCTATTGTTATAACCTGCCTCACAATCCAGCTGCAAAAACCCAATTTAAAAAATATGTGGATAAATATTCTGTTGTTTCATCTTCCATTCTGCCACCACCTGTGCTATAATAACATTGTTATTCGAGATACACTGTCGTGTATCGATATATGTATTTTACATCTTCATCCGTTATTGGCTGTATTCTAAAACTTTCCAATAACCTTGAAGATGTATTTTTTTTGCTCTGTTTTACTTTTTTTATAAGCGGACTCCATGCAAGATACAGCTGCATTATTATATCTGCTATCTGGGTTATCAGGTAATGATTCTTCATCGCATTGCTGTTCCGGCTGTTTAAATGTACAATATCATATATTCCGTTTTTCCGGTTATTAAATCCTTCATTTTCTATTTTCCAGCGACCACGTCCTGCTGTTTTTGCTGCATAGAGTGCATCACCCTGTATGCAGACAGGCAGTTTGGGATAATCTTTTTTCAGTCTCTCCAAAAGTCTTTTGGCCGAATTAATTTCACAGTCATTTTTTATCACATTCTCATTTTCATTTTCTATAAATTCAGTATCAAGACTAATTATTATATTCGGTGCCGGCACCAGTTTTGCCTCAAGAACTTTATTCAAAAGGATTTTACCACGCTTATATCTTTCAAAAAACACTTGACTATTTATAGTTTGTCACCTCCACAAACCCGTAGTTGTCTTAGTCATTTATATTGGGATATAAAAGCTTAAGCCTAATCTCGCCAAGCACAAAGCAATCAGTTTTTTCATAGAATTCACAGTATTCTCCGAACATAATTCTCATCCTCTTATCCAATTCCCTTCACGCCACTGATTTGATAAAGTCTGAACAATTTTTCCTTTTCACCTTTCTTATTAAAGATCTGCACGAGGACCCATTCTTCGTCCACAGAGAGAACCTTGCATTCGCTTCCGGGAATACTCAGATCATTGTCATACTGCTCACCACGGAACTCCAACTCCACGTTTTTCCCTATATAATCACTTAATAGCTTCCTAAGTGCTGCTTTTTCCAAATATGCAGGACTTCCCTTCACCGAACTTAACTGTTCTTCCAACCTGTTGATGCGCATCTTAAGATTTCCGATACTTAAAAAGGCAAAGAAACCAAGAATTGCCGGTATCCAAATAATATATTCCATTACTCTGCCTCCTTCACAATCTCAATTGAAAAAATTGATGATATGGGAATGAGTTTCTCAAAATCCCCCTTCTTTGTGTGGGTCGCAACCTTTATCCAGTTTCCTTCAAAATCCACCACAGTGCAGATCTCACCCGTCAGGTCAAGATCTTCTTCCTCTTCGCAAAAATCGAGTCTGACTTTCTTCCCCTTCATCTCCAGCAAAAGTCCGCTTATTGCAGATGGTATGGTTTTCTCTGCCGTCAGACCGCATTTTTCTATCTTGTCCTTCAAAAGATAGTCACAAGTGACATCAAGTATCCTTGCGATATCACCTATCTTATCTATATCCGGCATGACTGTCCCTGATTCCCAGCGAGATACCGTCTGCCTCGTAACTGACAAAGCATCTGCCAGACTCACCTGAGTCATTCCAAGATCTTTTCGTCTGCTGGCAATCTTATTTCCCATTTGATCCATAACTATTCCTCTCTTTCCGATGACTCATCATCACTATTTTTACCTTCCGGTCCATGGTTCCTCTGGTGATACCACCGTATCGCATCTTCAAGTCATAAACAAGCAATTTGCGTGTTCAATGTGTAACCTCTTATGTTACATTCCCCAGAACATTTGCATTCTGAGCGGATGTAACATACTATGTTACACACAATTTATGCTTATCCGTTTATATTATAAGATAATCCTAAGCAAAAGACTTTTCCCTTTCTCGTAAGCTTTTTGCAGGTTCATATTCCAGTTTTTTCTCTTAGTTCATTTTCTCTTGACGTACTGCCAAAAACAATAAACACTCTCATTTATTGAATCTCCTTAACAAGTTATGTTCAAAGTTAAAGTTCTCTACAAACTCCGATTTATCTATATTTTTAATAGATTCATTACTAACGTGGTCATGATATCTTTTTCGTTTGGATTGGATTCTGCAATCATAAGTGTAATTGCAACGAGTGCCCCATCACTAATAATTTTCTGTCCATCTCTTAATAGTGCATTGTTTCTATCAAGAAATTCCAGGAATAAAGAAGCTGCTATTCGCTTACAACCGTCCGCAAATGGATGATCCTTAATCATAAAGTACAACAGGTTTGCTGCTTTTTCTTCCAATGAAGGATAGACCTCACCACCAAAGACATCTTGATATACGGCAGCTAATATTCCTTCAACCTTACCCTTTTCTTTCTCGACACCAAATACATCTGAACTGAAGCTATCTTCCATGTGATTAATCATATTTCTACAATCCTCATAGGTGATTCTATATACAGGCTTATTTCCCTCTGGTTTGTTCAGCGACTGATGATCATATTGATCAAGCAAAACTAATGCATCAGTATAAAGATAAACTGCTCTGAGAACTTCTGCAGCTTCAATCTCTAAAGTATCTGCAATAATTTTTGATTGAATCTCAACCGTTTTATCCAACACAACCAGACGTTTTTCATTTATAGCGTATCCATCGATTACATATTTTTTCAGCACGTTATTTGCCCAACGTCTAAAAGCAATACCTCTCTTTGAATTAACTCGATACCCAACAGATAATATCATATCAAGATTATAAATCTTTGGTTTTCGACCACCGGAACTTTTATCGGAAATTCCGATAGAAGTCTCATCAAGTTCTCCTTCAGAAAGAATATTGTTGATATGTTCACTTATAGTGGCCTGCTTTACATCAAACAATTCTTCCATTTGTTTTTGCGTTAGCCATACTGTCTCTTGATCAGGACTAACTTGAACTTCGATATTTTTATCTCCATCAGTAAATAATACTATTTCATTTTTCAAATCATCACCTCTACAAACC
>CACYDA010000250.1 GCA_902773095.1 uncultured Lachnospiraceae bacterium
CGTGGCATAATAAAATCCTTCTTTCTTTGATTTTGATATTATATCTTAAAAGCCACTTGTGTTACAACTATATTATACCACTTCACATTTTCCGAAAAAATTGTTTTGGGAGGTGTCCTTTTGCGTTATGGAAATAAAAAATATGGGAGGTTTCCACCCTACTGACATAAGCATCCGCCGATCCTACTGCTTACATATTTAAGCCTTAGATGCGGGAGATTGCTTATCTGCGTTCGAAGCGATTAGGAAGATTGAGATTTATACCCAAAAGTGATACAATAATACATAGTTTAGTTGTACGAGAAATACTAAATATCAAAGTAGAAATACATAAGGGGGATATATATATGAATCTGCCATATTCTGATGAGTTAAATATCGAATGTTTGGGAAGATTATTTGACAATACTAGTGAATGTTACAAGTTCTTTTGGTTCAAGGCAATTGTGTCAAAAGTGACGGAAGGAAAAATGGAACTGTCCTATGAAGAACTGGTAGACGAGATGATAGCAGATGCCTGGTATATGGTAACAGAATATCATTTGAATCTTGGACCAAGTGATGCATTGGAAAAAGTAGTTCATATGATAAGAGAAAAGAGTCCAGAGTTAAAATCATGTGAGAAGAAATCAACGATTATTGAGTATTTAAAGAACTGTGAGGATAAGGAAATTCTTCATGAGAAAAGAGTACTTACGAACAATGTTCCGTATCGTCTGCAAGCACCTTTTATGGTAAATTTAAAGGGAAGAGAATGGAATGTAGGGGAAAAGAAACTGATTTCTCTGATAAATCAGGAAAAACATCTGATGTATTATTTTACTGCTTTACAGGGATTGTCTACTACAATCATACTTCAGGAAGACTGGGTGCAGTATATTCTGAAAAATCAGGAGATTATTCGTGGATGGCTGGAATATAGCATGATTATATATCTTCAGAGAAGAAATCCAAGTGTTCCGGGAATTGCGGATAAGCTATATCCGCCGCAGGAACGAAAACTGGAAAAGATAAAGAGATACTGGAAACTAATTCTTACCATAACAAGTGTGCGTGAAATTTATGGAAATCAGAAATTAACAGATAAAGATATTTCGATTGATCATTTTGTGCCATGGTCATATGTCGCGCATGATGAGATGTGGAATTTGAGTCCTACAACGAAGAGTATAAACAGTTCTAAGAGCAACAATCTCCCAGATTGGAATACTTATTTTGAAAAGTTGGCAAGACAGGAATATATGTCATATGAAATGATGTGGAAACATGATGACATTCATAGAGAATTTGAAAAATGTGCAAAAGACCATATCAATAATGATGATATTAGGCACAGGGTATATCGGAAAGGTTTAGATTTTTCACAATTCGCAGAAGAGTTGAAGTCAGTCATTCTACCGGTATATCAGTCGGCGCAGAACTGTGGATTTCGTAACTGGAAGTATGAGAAAGAATTAGGTTAAATAATAGTCAAGGTAGAAAATGAATTGTCAGGGAGGCGGAGAATAAAAGTATATAACAAATTAGTGAGGAATAAAATTCCAGAGATTATAGAAACAGACGGAAAAAAGTGCACTACTCATATCTTATCGGAAGAAGAGTATCTTCAGGCACTGGATGTGAAACTGAGTGAGGAAGTTGCAGAATACCATCAGGATAAAAGTCTGGAAGAGATGGCAGATGTGCTGGAAGTCTTGCGGGCAATATGTGTTGCAAGGGGATACACAATTGATGAGTTGGAAGAGATGAGAACTAAGAAGGCGAAAGAAAGGGGAGGATTTGAGAATAGGGTGTTTTTGGAAGGAGTAAAAGAAAAATATTAGCTATGTGGCCAGCTTGGAGAGATAAGTTTGAATGGTTGATGAATGTGTGATGAGCTTCTTGCAGAGATAGACAGTAGGAATGAATTTAAAAACTTTGAGCAGGCACGTATTCAGAGAGCAAAGGAAGAAACAGGACAAGAAGTTCTTAGCAATATGCATATTATGGTGTATGACATTATATATTGCGCACACGCTTATTCATTTTACACAGGTATGAGTATCAAGAAGTCTTCAACGAAGGATAGAATCAAACGAGCAGCAGAACGTGACGCAAGAGACAAATTAGAAACAGAGCTTGCACAAGTCAAAGTTAAAATTAAGGAAGTTAAGAGCAAAATGGTAGATATTGTGATTCCTGCAGGAAGTATAATCACTCACAAGAAGTTTGGAGAGGGCGTAGTAAAAGAAGTCTCTGATGGACACATTGTTGTAAGCTATGGTGATACAGATAAAACATTTCAGTATCCTGGAGCATTTGAAAATGGATTCCTTAAATTGACAGATGTTTCCGTTATGACAGAATTAGCAGATAATACAGCCAATCAGAATGAATTAAAGGAGTTGCAACGTCAGCTGTCTGTACTTGAAAGCAAATCGAACTCCAACAGATAGAAGATATTATACTTACGACCAATATCTTCAATTCAAAGGCATGAATACTAGAACAG
>CACYDA010000251.1 GCA_902773095.1 uncultured Lachnospiraceae bacterium
GCAGTTCATGAATCAGAATAATTTTGGTGGTCAGCCATTTAATAATCAGAATACATATAATGCTGCTCAAGCGAATAAGTTTTCATTTAAGAGATTTTTCTTTAGTTTGCTTGTCATTCTTGCTTCTGTGGCGGCATGTGCTGCGATTGCGCTCAACTATGTAGGAATTAAAATGTCATTCATGGATGATAATGAAACACAGAAGATTAAGGGATATGACCTTATTAAAGATGGTGTTGAATTTGATGAAGAAGAGACAATGTTTGATGTCGATTCGTTAAAAGATTTAAAGAAAACAGTCGATAATTTTCAATTGATGTTAATTATATTTGAAGTTGCACTTGTCGTAATTGCAGTAATTGACTTGATTCTTCTTATTGCAGTGAGAAGAAAAGGAGCATATATATTTACTATGTTATTCAGTCTGATCAAGATGGGATTTGGCGGATATATTATCTATTTGTGGTGCTTTAATGTGTTGGATAAATTTAAAACTGTATTCGCACAGAGTTTAGATTCCATAGGTTCTTATCTGCCGGAATCAATTAAGTTAACATTTACATTAGAAATCGGTGTAATGTTGGCTGTAGGATTACAGTTATTAATATTTATTTGTTCTATCATACTTCTTACATGTAAGAACAGACAGAAAATCACACAGTAAGAATTATAGATTGACAGAATGGAGTAATTAGTTATGAAGTGCAGCAGATGTGGCGAAGAATATAGTAAAAATCAGACATTTTGTTTGAAATGTGGTACACCGATACAGGATATACCGGATTTCAACATAATCGAATCAGAATTGGCAGATAATGTAGGCAGACTGATGGAATCTGTGAAGAATGAAAGCTTTGATACAGAAGATGATGACTTGGATTATCTGGATGATGAGTATTATGATAATTATATGCCAAAACATGAGGTTGAGGCTGATTTGGAACTTGTCGATCTGGATGGATTCACAGGCAATCTGAATACAGTTGGATTTGATGTGGATTCATCCGATCGTACAAGGGAATATTCTGATGTTAATCCTGACTATCTGCAAAAAAATGATGCTCAGGAAAGTAAGAGCAATGCAGAAAAAGAGATTCAAAAGGAAAAGAAAGACTTCAAGGTAAAAGCAATTCTGTTTACCATTTTGGCAATAGGTGTGATAGCAGGCGCGATTACTTTGCTTAAAGTATATAATCATAAGAATTCTTCAAGTAATAGTTTTGTTGAACTTTATAATGAGGGATACCAATATTATACAACCAAGGATTATGATAAGGCATTAAATTTGCTTCTTCAGGCAAAAAAAATTGCTTCTAATGATAAAGAAAAAATAAAAGTAAACAAAGCAATCCTGTCTTCTTATCAGAACATTGGAAACCATGAAGATGATGTGATTGAAATATTAAAAGAATTAATAAAACTTGAACCATCAGAATATGAAAATTATGAGCAATTGATCAGTATTTATGACAGCAGGGATATGACAGATGAAATATCGGAATTGATTGATGGCATAAGTGATGTGACAGTCAGATCAAAATTATTGGATTATAGTGTTGCAGCACCAAAGTTTAGTGATGAATCAGGAAACTATGATAAATATATCAGTTTAAAACTGACAACGGTAGGTTCAAATAAGATTTATTATACATTGGATGGAAGTGATCCGACGACACAAAGTATACTATATACGGAAGAAATCAATTTGAACATATCCGGAACAATTACTGTAAAAGCAATTGCAGTGAATGAAAAAGGTGTTGCAAGTAAAGTTGCTGAAAATGAGTATAATATCAAACCACTTGTGATTGAAGGACCGGAAGTGAGACCGGAAGGCGGCACATATACCAGCCCTACAATGATTGAAATCGATATACCACATGGTATGAAGTGCTATTACACATATGGACCGGAAAAAGAGGAACCTAAAGTAGGTGAGAATGAATTTAAAGAACCAATCAAGATGCTTAGAGGTAAAAATATCTTTTCTGCGATTTTTGTTTCAGATAACGGTGGAAAAAGTGATGTGACTGAAGTGGTATATCAACTGACAATCAATAGCGTATTCAATTATGATGATGCACTGAATGTTCTTAAAAACTATTTGGAAAACAGTGGAATTGCTGAGAGAAGAATCGTCCAGATTGGTGGAAATGTAGAAATTGTTGATGGTGAGGAAGTAATTGTCAATCCGGAAGATGTCATCACAGAAGAACAGTTTATCAAGATTGAAAATGGAAACCAGTTTGTTTTTGAGTATTATTGCGTTACCGATATCGACAACGATGAATACTATATTATAAACGTAAGAGAAGTCAATGCACGAGGTTCTACTGTAGATATTATCCATTATGGAGTAGATACAGTCTCGGGAAGACTTGAAACGGTAGAAAATGATCCAGACAATTATGGAAAGTTCAGACTCTATGTTGAAGAAGAGGAGTCTGAGGAAACAGAAAGTCAGGAGAATAATTAAGAATAAACTAAGAATGAAAGAAAGTGAGAAAAGTATGTACAAGATTTTAAAAGCAGAGAAGTTGTCGGCAAATAGTTATCTTATGGATGTCGAAGCACCAAGAATTGCAAAATCATGTAAACCGGGACAGTTTATTATTGCTAAAACAGATGAAAAGGGTGAAAGAATTCCGCTTACCATTTGCGATTATGACAGGGAGAAAGGAATTATTACAATCGTATTCCAGCCGGTTGGTGCTTCTACAGAAAAAATGTCAAAATTGCAGGCAGGAGATTCGTTCAGAGATTTTACAGGTCCGTTAGGACAGCCGTCAGAATTTGTGAATGAAGATATTGAAGAAGTCAAGAAGAAAAAATACCTTTTCGTTGCAGGCGGTGTAGGTGCGGCACCGGTTTATCCACAGGTAAAATGGATGCATGAGCATGGTATTGAAGTGGATGTCATTGTTGGTGCAAGAACAAAAGATTTGGTGATTCTTGAAGAAGAGATGAAGGCAGTAGGAAATCTGACAATTGCTACAGATGACGGTTCATATGGATTTAACGGTATGGTAACAGGTGTGATTGAAGACCTTGTGAAAAATCAGGGAAAGAAATATGACGTATGTGTTGCAATTGGACCTATGATTATGATGAAGTTTGTCTGTAAATTGACAAAAGAATTAGAGATACCAACTATTGTTTCATTGAATCCTATCATGGTTGACGGAACAGGTATGTGTGGAGCATGTAGATTGATGGTAGGAGATGAAGTGAAATTCGCC
>CACYDA010000252.1 GCA_902773095.1 uncultured Lachnospiraceae bacterium
AAGGTTTTCAGTGCGATTCGATTCTGGCGAGAATAAAGATTTTATTATTCCTGATTCTTTACGTTTCCTTCGGAGAGATGATGCCTTATGAGAAGCTGTATGAATTGTCAGCATAGAATGAATAATTGCAATGAGTGGGGTGAGCATCCGGAATGCACCAGATATTTGGAGCGTTCACCTACAGAGCATAAGGCGCCACGAAGAGGCGGAAGATATAAGGACAATGAGTATGGCGGGAAGTATAATGCGCCTGTTTCTGATACAAAGAAAGCTGCTGATAGGAAATTTCATTCTACTGCTCCCAAACGTGTTCACGTGGCTGCTGAGAATAAAAAGAACAGCAAATATAATTCTTCCTATAAATCTGATACTCCTGCTGATGTAACTTTGCCTTTTCAATATAAGTTGATTAAGCCTGGACAGAGGTTATACTATCGAAATAAAAATACTGAGGTTATTGAAAGTGGTATAGTAGTAAAAAAGGAACCGCAGTCTTTTTCCTTTCAGTTTAAGGAGCGCAAAGTCGTTTTGACATATGATTTCATTGGAACAAGACTGTTCTTAAATAAGAGAATACCGGAGAAATAACTCATATTCGAAAAAAGATGAAAGGATCGACAAGAATGGAACCGTATCTGCCAGAAGAGGAGAATCAGGAACCGCTGACTCCGGAAGCGATGGAAGCTCTCGAGGAGTTGTTTCCCGAGCTCCGGTATTTTCCGGAGAGCACGCCGACCAACACGGAGCAAAGTGGACCAAAACCGCAAAAGCAATAGAGAGGACGGCACCAGATAGTGGGAGACTGCTGCCTAACCTGTGAGGTGAAAGGCTCTTGTGACCTGGTTATGACACAGAAGATGAGAATATAGTTCCTTGATAATAATTGTAGGAGGTGAGGCTATGGCCCAAAGGCCATGTAGTAATTGCATTTATAATTTAAACTGTAAACAAGGACATTTAATAGATGAGAATTCAATTTGTTCACAGTTTGCTCCACGCAAAATGCTCAGTCTGTGAATACTCCAAGGCGTAGCAAGCCAGATTATCGAGAATACACTTACGATACGTCAGTATCACAAACTGTGATTCCAAATACAAAACCGCCCAAACAGAAACCCAGGAAATGAATTCAGGAGGTGCAATATTTGTATTGTAAGTGTAGATAATGAAGTGCTGAATAGAGAATATCTTTTTGCTATTTGCGCTAACCATGCCAAATGTTTTGAAGCTTTTGATGAAGCGATGGAATATGCAAAAAAGTTTCAGTTAATTGCCAAGTAATCAATATGGACGATATGGACGATTATGAGATTCCGAATCTCGTTCAAATCTAGCAGATAAATTTGTATAGGATAAGGAGAAAGCAAGTGCTATATATTAAGACATAAAAAACGAATCGCTAGGACTGCTCTTCTCAGTTATTCAGTTATGATGTGATAGGAACCTGCTTGTTCTTTTGTAGAAAGGGGCATGGCAGCATTACAGGAAAACGAAGACCGGGTGGTCCTGAAATAGAAAGATAAATGGTAACGAGGGGAGGTACGCTGTGAAAACTGAAACTTTTATTACATGCCCAAAATGCAGAAGCACTGTTACTACACTGTGGGGGAAGTGCCCAAAGTGTGATGCGATTCTTCCCGGGTTTGAACTGCCGCCCCCGTCAGAGCCGCTTATCCACGATGATCCCTTTGCACGGAAAGCAAAAGAGATTTGTGCATCCGTTGCAAAAGAGTATATTGAGGTCAAAGAAGAACAAAAGGATCTCAAAGGAAGCGAAATCTTGTCCAAGCTGAAAGGAAACTCATCGGCTTTTCCGCGCCTGAAACTGAATCAAGAGCAGGCATGTGCCCTAGCAGAGGATGCTCAGTTTTGTCTTGTTTCCGCTCGTGCTGGCTCGGGCAAAACCCGTACAATTGTCAGTAAAATGCTTTATCTTGTGGATGATGAAGGCTTGGCGTCGGATGAGGTGCTTGCGCTGTCGTTCAATAAGGGTGTTAGGATTGAGATTAATGAGCGCGCAAATAAGAGATTTCGCTCAGCAGGAAATGCGTATGCAATCCGAGGACTTGATTTCGCCAGAACATTTCACAGCCTAGCTTATCATGCGGAAAGCAATAACCGTGTCTTGAAAGATGAGGATAAACAGAAGCTCGTCAGGGATCTTCTGAACTGCCTGAAGATGAATCCTCTGTTTAAACACAAGATATATCGGCATTTTAGAGATGAAAATTTTAAATTGGATCGGCTGCAGTTCAAGGATGAAAAAAGCTATTATCAGTTCCTGCGCAACCAGACACTCCATACCCTCCGGGGTGAGACAGTAAAGTCACAGGGAGAAAAGTGGATTGCGGATTTCCTTTTTGAACATGGCGTGAAATACGAGTATGAAAAGCGATTTTATTCTTCCTATATCAATTCAAAATCATTGAAAGGTGCTGTAAAGGATAAGGAGAAAATTATAAGTTTTCTGGAGCGGAACCATCGCCTGGATGCAAGAGGCAAAATCATTCGAGAAGATACTATTCCTGATTTTTTTCTCCCGG
>CACYDA010000253.1 GCA_902773095.1 uncultured Lachnospiraceae bacterium
AATTCTGAACGGTTCATCTTCTTAAGTTCTCGTTCTGCCATCTGATTAGCTCCATTCGCTCAACATCATACTGATAAATATTTTTAGTAAACATAGGGTAATTATATAACTATTTGGTTCCATTTGTCAACATTCAAACATTGCTATATATATTAAATATTCCTAACAAAATCTCTGAAAATCCCTATGTTTTCAGGCATTTTTCATATTAATCAGCCTTATTTTTGTAAGTATTTACCATAACAAAATAATACCCTTTTTTTGTGAATTGTTTACATATTCTTCAGAATTGGTACTATTATTCTTTAATATTATGATCTCTTATTCTGCGTAGTAAGGATTCCCAAAATAATCATTAGCACAACAATCACTCCCCCTATTATTGGCACATATGTCTCTAGCCAAATTATTCTTTTTGATTCTATTACATCAGTGTCTGCATCCTGTTCCCTATTATTCTTTTGTTTTCCATCTGTGATCATTTTTTCTGTACTAACACTTTGTGTGTCACTATTCTCTTCGCTTACAGATTCATCATTATTGTCATCCCTACTATTATCATTTTCAAAAGAATCCATCTGAAAGTCGCTATGATCATCAATCAATTCTGCCACAACAAGATATCGATGTGTATTTTTGGTATAAGGGTGACAAGTCATTAATGTAACAAGATTTTTTCCTTCCTGTATCAAAATTTCGTCAATATCATCCGGCAATATAATTTTAATTTCTGTCACTTTGTAATCCAATGTAGAAAATGGCGTTATGATTTGAATCACATCACCATTTTCCATATTTTGAATGTCTCTAAACATTTTAATCCCACGATAACCACGATGGGCAGCGATGACCATATTCGCCGGTTTTTCACCGATCGGCATCGATGTCTGTCCAAGGACTACTGCCCCCATTTTCATATTTTCCTTGCTTGCGCCAAGGTATAGCGGCATACTGACATCCATTTTTTCAATATTGATAATACCTATCACATTATTCTCAAATCCATAATCCCTCAAATCAAATGCAGGCGTTTCATAGGCAAAAGGATCATGCAAACCTTCCTGTCCTTCCTGAACAATTTTTTGATTATACTCCTGCATATCTTTATATAGTCTTCTTAAATTCGAGCTTTCCTCCGAAATAGCGCCATCAGGCAAATCTGCCTCTTCCTTCATTGTTTTTTTCATTCTCGCCAAATCCTTTTTAAAACAATCCATGACTTTCTTGTTTTGATATTTTGCATATGAATCCATTACATAGGGATAAATAAAAAAGCCAACTCCTACTAAAAAAATCAAGATTGCAATGATTGATATGATCTTCCTTTTCATCTCCACTGTGCCTTTCAATTCTTCTTTTAAAACGCCTTCCAGACCTTAAATATGATCTTATCTTTTATTTTTAGATTTTTGTATACATTTCTTAATAATGTTTCATACATTTCAAGTGAAAATTCTGCTTCTTTATCTGTTGACACATTTTGTCCATAATGACAATTCAATACAATACTCAGATAATGAAATACTTCTCTTTTTGAAAGCTTGGGATATTTCTCTATTATGCTATTCCCAAATGCACTGCTTGTCGTATCAATATCTTCATCAAATCCGTCAAAGATCAATGCATCATAATAACTGTAAAAAATTCTTTTCACTTTTTCATTTGTATCAAGAGAACCTATTTTCCCACGTCTGACTCTAAAAATTACAGCATGCCTTATTGACAAGATCAGACTGATCAAACCAATCGACATTACCAAATAGAATACAATTTGCCTCTTTCTATCATTTTCATTTCTGTTTTTCTCCAAATGTTGTTTCTGGTCTTTATCATTATTTATTTCCTTTTGCTCTTTTTGCTCCTCTTCTGCATTAGGCATTTCGAGATTTGAAATCGTTCCATCAAATCCCGGGGTTGTTTCAACCGGTGTCCATCCCTGGTATGGAACATAGATTTCAGCCCATGCATGTGCGTTATCATCTTGCAATACGGCATAGTATTCATCATTTTCATTAACCGAAAAAATGTTGACCGGTACAACGTATCCCTCTACATATCTGGCAGGAATTCCACACATTCTGAACATCATCACTGCTGTGGAAGCAAATGCAGTCGAATCACCCACTTTAATCTCAAACATAAAGTAGTTAATAAAATCTTTTCCTTCCGGAAGTTTTTTTGCTTCTGCCTCAAATTCACATCTTTCCCAAAGTGTTCTCCTGACAAAGTTAATCACATCATCATATTTTTCTACTATAAGATCATCTTTTTGCTGAGCTGTCATATCGGGTAATATTTTTTCATCCCATTCCTGTGCTTTTTCTTTGCATAACTCCATCAAACCTGACAGATCTACATCTCCGGTTTTTGTATCTTGAGCCTCAACATAATAATTATACGTAGCCTCAACTTCATCAAGCAGCCCGTATGAATTGCCATTTCGAAGGTAACTTCGATATTTTTCCATTACATTCTTATAATCAGATGTGGGAAACCACGCAAATGTATCTTCATAATCACTTTGTCCCTCTATGCAGCAATCTCCACCTAAAATATGATAATAATCATTGATAAATGACTGATAAGGAACATAGGTATAAGAAATGTTTTCATTCATGCGTTCCACTGTAATATAGTCCGGCTCACCCGGATTTTCCCCTTGCCGGTCTGCCCCGTCAATCTCATCACTTTCCACTGAAAATCCTGATTCCAAACTCAACTCTGAACCATTCACCTGTTCAGAGTCTGCCATTTGATTCATTGCATATACCATTCTCAAAAACGGCAGATTATAGATATAGTTCTCTGCTTTTCCTTCTGTGTCCCAGTGCGTAAGCACTTCCTTATACCCCTTTTCATCATGCCATTCCCAGCTTCTTCCCTGATACTCTGTTCCAACAAATCCTTTTAAATATATTGTCTCCTTTGGTAATGAACTACATGTGACCTTAACGTTTTCTTTCATCGTATAAAACGTTCCCTGAAGTTCACCCAGAATTCCCCCTGATACACCTCCGCCCACACCTTCAACAGAAAACTTTAGTTTCCCATCTGTGAGTTTTGGCACATATTCACCTAAAAATCGAAGTCCACTCAGTCTTGTTTCATAAGTCATATCTGACAAACTTTCAAGTGGTACTGACAGCGCAGGTTCAATCAGCCGTACAGAAGTCATTCCCAGTAATAAAAAAATCAAAGTATTCCAAATGATTGATTTGAACCTGATGTTTCTGTCTGCCTCTTGATTATCATTATAATCTTCATGACCCATTCCCCCCCAAAGCTTTGGTCTCTTTCGAATACCGGCAAGGACCGTTATGATCATAAACGTCAATACCATAATTACCATATTGGACATTGATATTTTTCCACCACCAATTGCTGATATGATGATAACAGGAAAAACAAAGACTAACAGTCTTAAATTATCTCTTTTATCTACGATTGCTCTGGCAATCATCCAAGTCATAAAAAAATTGATCAACAATAAGACTGCTAATTGATTGTTTTCATTTCCCACATTTGTCAGCATTTCTATCCTTCCGCCATAAGAATGATTGAGCCGGTTGATCATATCATTTCCAACTCCTCTTATTCCAGCCATAAAGTAATTCTGCCATGCAATAACCCACAAGACTACTGTGATCATTACAAGAATCAAGACTGTTCTTCTAATACCTTTCTTTTTCAACCTTTCCGTTCCATAATAAGCTGAAAATAACACACTATATATGAGAGAAATGATAAAGAATATCCTGCTGTTATAACTGACCCCGTAACTATCTGTTAAAATACCGGTCAACGACAGATCAAAGAGGCAGACCATCACCGCAGACATCAATAAATCTATATATTTTCTACCACTGAGATCAGCCAATACTGATTTCTTATTTTTTTGAATAAGGTGGCAATGTGTGAGAATCATATCTCTTTTCATATTCCTTCCAGTTTCCATACCATTCAATCCTTTTCAAAGCCATCTGACTTTTTTAAATTTCCAGTTTCCATTCTACTATTTGTTTTTCCAAATTTTGGGAATCAAAGCTTTTAATACAGACATCCCCTCTATATACATTTCCATTCACATCAATTGTAAGGCTGCAATCCTCTTTTATTTTTTCATTTTCAACATTGTAGATCAATCTCACATTCCTGTAATCCTCATAAAACTTCTCGCCAAATATCTTTTCAACCATGGAATAGACATTTTTTTCATATTCAATATGAGAAATCTCTAACCCCCTTTTCTCCATACTGTACCATACTACTGCGTGATTAATCCCTTCCCATGCAAGAGACCACGAAATTGCAGCAAGCACCTCAAAAAAATGATCAAGTTTTTCCTGTATGATATTTTCTACATTTTCACAATGCAAATCAAGAAACAAAAAAATCATGTTTTCAAGAGGCATGCTATACTCTTTCACCAAATATTGATTTGTCTTTGCCGTCAGTTTCCAATGAACTCTTTGAAATGTATCTCCATTTCTATACTCATGCACATCAAATACTTCCGACGTATCTTCCCCACTACTTGTATGCGAATATTGTTCCCATTCATGTCTTGCTCTGGTTACAGCAGTACCACCTATCAATATTTTTCTAAACTGTGGAAGGATCAAAACTTCATCTGTATTACTATCCCATTTTTTTGTATTTGAAAATATCCTGAGATAATCATATACACGAATCTCTTCAATCCGGACTTCGTATTTTCCACAATAGAAAGACTGAAGGTAAAATTCAAGTACCGATTCACGCTTTCCGTCTACCATCGCATATTCCGACATATAAAATGCTTTTCCCGTAAGACTGTTAGTGCATTTTACCTTTACATAGCACACTGTTATTGGTAAAAATGATCGGTTGTTAAGATTAACCTTTATCATAAACTCACTGTGTTTTCTTGCATGATAATATGGGATCTCTATATTAGCATTTATATTTCCGGTCAAATAGATTGACATTAAAAACATCCATGGAATCAGTACCACTTCAAATGCAAACAGATCACGTGCAGCATGAGAATTAAAAAATGCATATATGATAATCGTAAATATCATGGTCATAATATATATCATCTTATTTTTCATTCATCATTTCTCCATTTTCATTCAATTTCTGCCTAATGCCATTCTCATTCAATTTATGTCTATTTCCATTTTTCTGTCCATGACAGTTTTTTTTCTATTACTTTCTATATTGAGGCGCCGGTTTTTTCACTCTGTTCAAAACATCTTTCGTCACATCTTCAATGGTCATATTGTTCAGCTTTCCTTTTGAACTGAGCAGAAGCCTGTGATACACAACATCACCAAACACGTCTGATACATCCGTTGGCACAACATAGTCTCTGCCATTTAGATAGGCCATTGCTTTTGACATCTTCGCAAGTGCCAGCGAACCTCTCGGACTGATTCCAAGCTCTATCATTTCATGGTTTCTCGTTTCATTTACCAAATCCACAATATATTCATATACCTTTTCATGGATAAAAATATCATCAACCTGTTTTTGCATGGCAATCAATTCATCACCATTGATTACGGACTTGATATGATTCATCGGATTCGCATTGTCACGGCTTAACAGCATTTTTATTTCCTCTTCTTTATTTGGATAACCTATTAAAATGCAGATGATAAAGCGATCCAGCTGTGACTCCGGGAGCATCTGTGTACCAATGGAACCGATAGGATTCTCTGTTGCAATCACATGAAATGGTTTTGGAACCTCTCTGGTGATCCCATCCACTGTTACTGTTTCCTCCTCCATAACCTCCAATAGCGCTGACTGTGTTTTTGGTGATGTACGGTTAATCTCATCTGCCAAAAACAAATTACACATAACTGCACCATCCTGATATTCAAATCTGTCAAGTTCCTTCCGGTACATTGAAAATCCAACAATATCTGTAGGAAGTACATCCGGTGTAAACTGAACTCTGTTTTGCCGGATTCCCATAGCTCTGGCAAAGGCAAGCGCCATACTCGTCTTCCCCACTCCGGGAATATCTTCAATCAATACATGTCCGCCTGCAAGTATTGCTGCCATTACTTTTTCAACACACTCATCCTTGCCAAGGATCACTTTTTCAACTTCTCCTATAATTTTTGCTGCTTTCTCGTGTGATTTCAAAATTATCCTCCTTCTGCCATCCATCCGATTATTTTATTTTCAACTAATTATAAATTATTACTAATGATAATTCAACATAATCCATTATTTATTCCTGTTCTTCCTCTTTTTCTTTCTTTCTTTTCTTTAAAATCATCATAAAAATGAAAGTCTCAATTCCTGAGATCACAATAAATGCAATAAGAAGCCATGGCCATACATCAATAATACGTTTCGTAAATGAGCCTGATTGCATCTGCGAACCATTCTTGCTTATTTCTCCTTCAATATACTCCACTCTTGTTCCACGCACCAGTAATCTGTGTGAGTTAACCGCATATGGTGTACAAGTGACAAGTGTACAATAATCCTGTCCTTCAACAATTTCCAGATCATCTCCGTTATCCGGTTCAACAACTTTAATCTTATCAACTTTGTAGGCAAGGACTTCATCTAATACATGAAGATAAAAATCATCACCAATTTCAACCTTATCCAAATCTGTAAACAAAACCGCACTCGGCAGTCCTCTATGTCCGGTAAGAACGCAATGTGTACTTATTCCACCAAGAGGATAAGAAGTCTGCTCCATATGACCTACCCCTTTTTTCAAAACTGCTTTACTTGTTCCACTATAAATCGGAAGATTGACATCAATTTTAGGAATTACGATGTAACCAATTACCTTTTCTATCCCACTAATATCTTTATAACTGACAGCAGAATCTGTATCACCTGCCGATACCGCTTTCTGTAATTGTTCATTATATTGCTTTGCCGCCTCTTTGATGACATCAATTTCTTCTTTATCCATATTAGCTATTTTTTCATCAAAATCCTGTATTGCCTGTGAAGCATGACGTTGATTAACTGCATTACTCACATACGGGTACAGCAACACTACTACTCCGGATAGGAAAAGAATAAGGCAGAATACAAATAATGCTCTGTTATTATTCTTTTCAATTGGTTTTCGATCAGCTGTTTTTGTCTTTTTTATTTGATTTCGTTCTTGGCCCTTTGTATTGTTTTTTATTCTACTGTTGCTTCGCACAATTTTTCAACTCCTACATTATATTAACCGGTCATCACCATTCACACTTATGATGTGCTTTCAATGATATATGTTTTGTACATAATTCACATAAATCATCCGGAATTTTTTTCTGTGAGTTATATACAAAACATATACATACTGTTTTTAAATAAATTGCAGACTGGCATTTGCCAGCCTGCAACTATGATAAATTACCTGTCAATTTTTATCATTTAATCTAACAAAACTAATTCGTTATATTTTTTCTCTTTCTCGCTGTAAAGTAGATTGATACGCCGCCAATCATTAAGATCAGACCAATGATTGTGAAAATAATCGTACCTGTTCCACCTGTCTGAGGGAATGTAAATCCTTTTTTATTTGTAATGTTAATTGTCACAGTTTCATTTGCATAAGTTGTAGTATCGACTACTGAACCAGCGTTAGTTGTCTCTGTTGTTTCAATAGTTTCAATCAACGCACCTGTTGCATCATACTTCTTAACAGTGATTGTCTTCGGATATACTCTTCCACTATATGTTACATTGATTGTTACAGGTACTGCAGCATCTAACAAATTGTATCCATCAGCCGTATCTGTCTCTACTAAATAGTAAAGATTGGTAGCTGTACTGTTTGCCAAACCTAAAGAATTAGATTCAGAACCTGTCTGAACAGTAATTGTTCCATCTGCACCTGTTGTATATGTGCCGATTTTAATCAGATCTGATACTCCACCTGCCGTCACACCTGTTTCGCCTGCATATGCTTTTCTGTATAAATCAAATGTTGCAGTAAAGCCTGCAGGATAATTTCCTGAACCATCCTTACTTGTTCCCTGGAAAAGCTTCTCTACGTTAAATCCAAATGTATAAACACCTGCCTGGTCTGTAATCTCAGTTCTTTCCTCATATCCAGGATCAGGATTCGGCATAGTTGGATCTGTTGATGCAGGATATACATGATTTGTATACTCTAATTTTCCTGTATTGATATTGCCCTCTCCTGCTGTATTGGCTGTTGTCTTCAAGGTTGTTGTAAATACCGCTTCAATTTTAGCAACATTATTATCACCTAAAACATCTTTATCGAAATTTAATGTAAATCCACCCTTTGCTGCTGAGGCATCATTTGCCGTATAAGACTCTTTGGCATCAATTCCTGTAATCTCTGTATCTGCATCATCATAGTATGTAAGTGTTACATCTGTCTCTGCAACAGCATTGAATTGTGTTTTTTCAAATTCATCAACCATTTTAAATGTAGCTAATTCCTTCACATTTGTCGGAACTGTTACTGAAATTTTAAAAGTTACCTCATCACTGCCATCTGTTGTATAATCTGCATATTCACCGTACGTTCCATCTTTTTTCAATACTTCTTTTTCAATCGTCGGTTTTTCATTGATTACTTCTATGACTCCTGCAGTAACATTTGGTCCAGCTACATTACCATATGCATCAATTGTAAATACATATGTATTGTTTCCATCGACAATATATCCTTTTGGTGCAGATTTTTCTACAAATCTGTATGTTCCTGCTGCAAGTCCTGAAATGGTAACTCCAGCCGTTGATGAAACTGTAACGACACCTTTTGTATCACCACCTTCTACAACATCTGAAATATTCGTTCCTGCTGCTGATGTTACATAATCCCAGTTTGCTCCATTCTGCTTCTGGATATAGAATGTTGCACCGGTTAATGCTGATTTTGTGGAAAGATCACCTGCTGTCGCACCATATTTCTTAAGGGTAATACCACCTGTTGATGCTATTGTCTTAGGATATACGTTCACATCATATAACCACTCAGAACCTGTAGCTTCACCTGAGGTTGCGTAATAGTCTATGGTTGTTGGAAGTGAAACGAAGAATGGTTCCACTGTATAGGAATCAGAACCTGAATTCGTCTCAACTACGAGATAAAGTCCCTGTCCTGCGATCACATTCGTATCTCCAGCCCTGTTTCCAAATGTCACTTCACCGCTTGCATTTGTTGTACCTGTTACTGCGCCTGTCAAAACACCTGCTGTAGTTAAAGTATTGTAAATATCTTCAGCATTGTCTGCATCAGTCAACTCTCCTGCTACTGCTGTTTCGCCTGTCAATGAAGCAGCATATGCAGCCACGATCGCATATTTTGTCTCATATGGTGCTGCTGTCTGTGTAATATCTGCTACTTTGTAAACGCTATACTGCGCACCTGATACAGGAACTGCTCCAGTTGGTGCTGTTGTTTCTTTTCCAGTTCCCTCAACAAAGGTCAGTGTTCCCGTTCCATCATCTTTATATCTGTGGATGGTAAAGGACACTTTCTTTGTTGTGTCAATTGCGTCTGTTGTTCCACTGCCATTTGCCGTATCAGCCAGTCCTGCTACTACCATAGAGGACAGTACCATTGTAGCTGAAAGAATGCCGGCCATTATTTTTTTTGCTTTGCTAAATCTTTTCATTTTCATAATCTTCTTCCTTCCTTCAATTTATTTTGATCAATCTGTTTCCATGTTCAGTAAATCTTCTTCCTTTGATCTTCTTTTTGTTTTTTCTTCACCTCTTCTCTTTTTCTCATCACCCTATCATTTTTTCATCTTTTGCTACTCTATGTCCCAATCATCTTACCCATGTTTAATATGACCACTCTCCTTTATCTTTCTTTTTATGTATATCATGCCCGACATCCAGATAAGAAAGAGTCCTATCAATCCAAGAATAGTCTTTCCATTTCCTCCGGTATCAGGGAATCGAAACGCTGCACGGTTTTTCACTGTGATTGTAATTGTGTTATTTTCAAGTGTCAGCGTACCACCTGCTTCAATTGACTGTGTCGTTATGTTATATATTCCATAGGTATCTGTTTGCTTATTGATCTTGATATAAATTGGTGATGTCAAGAGGCTATATCCATCCTGCGTACTTGTTTCAGTAATCCTGTAAATACCATCCGGCAGATCATTAAAACGTAACCTTCCTACACTGTCTGTAACTTCTTCTCTGACATATCCATTTATTACACTCATATGACTTGACTGCGCATTGCAGGATACACACTGATCAGGAGTATTGTATCCGAATGAAATATGTCCACAGACATCACATTCATACGCATGATATGTTGTGTCAACGGTACTTCCATCTGCACTCACCTTTTCAATCTTAAACTTTACATTGGATAATGTTCTACTAGTATCCGCAGCATCTACTTTTATTATACTGATTGATGTTTTATTTGAAATTGTATTAGTGATTCTTGCACTGAAGTATCCATCATGATCTGGATTTGTATGAACATATCCTGTATTGGAACATGTGTTGCCACCACTGAAATTGTAAGCATTTTCCGTTCCACACTCACCACAGACCCAATAATTCTTGTAAGTCACTTCAAATGTTTTGTCCGCTATACTGCCATATTTTAATGTAACAGTATCTCCAGGTTCTATCACTCTTCCCGTCACATTATCCAATTCCAGAATTCTATATTGGCACAAATCCCATGTACTGTCTGTAATCTTTTCATATTTAGGGATATCACTCAAAGTCCGTTTCCAGTTCTCACTGGCTGTTGCACTGGATTTTAATGTGTATACCACTGTTCTGTCACTGTTCTTAACCCATGTATGGGTGTCTTCAGAATACCGATATTTTTCCCATTCTCCTGTTGTGGAATTATATTCATAATAGTAAGTTAATCTGTCACTTATATCGATGGAACCCAATTTTACTGTTTTTAGATTCAACGGTGTAGAGGCATCCGGTACATAACTATCTGTCCCCGAATCATAAGATACTCTGCTGTATTCACCCGTTGTAGAGCTTCTTTTTACATAGGATTCGTAATCTGTCAGACTACTGTTATAAATACCATAAATCTCATCAAATTCAAGTGGTGAATAGCTCTTTGTCTGCGAATTATAAACCAATGTTTGCCAATTACCTGTATTTCTGTTCTTTTTCTGAAGTACAAAACTTACCGGTTGCTTGATACTGTTATCTACATCATTTCCCGATTCATCTTTCCAGACTTTTTCAACAGGAACCTCTGTTTTCAAAGCATTCCTAAAGATAAAGGAATAAGTAACATCTTCGAACGTATCATTCTGTCCGCAATTAGAACATGTGACCGGTTGACTTTCCTGCTTTTGTCCACAATCAGAACATTTCCATACCCGCTGTGTTTTATGTTCTATTACACCTGAGTATGAATTTCCTCCATTACTTTTCACGTTTGATTCTTCATCAATGACATCTACCAAATATGAATTATCTGAAACGTTTGCTTCTACTACCTTAAAATGTGTACCAATCGGT
>CACYDA010000254.1 GCA_902773095.1 uncultured Lachnospiraceae bacterium
AATTCTGTGTACAAATCCGGATGAGATACTATAGTATCCTTTCAATGGCCATCTAAACTTTTCTCCGGAAAAACTTGAAGATAAAAGTCTGCTATACTCCTCATTAGATGCCCATTGTTTATACAACATTTCCTGCTCTTCTAACTCCTGTTCAATTGCAATCGATGCCGCAAGCTGACCTTCCATCGACTCTAAATCTGTCTGTGTAGACTCAATCTTTTCATCTGTTTCCAACAATAATTGTGCTTTTGCCTCTACCAGTACCTCAATTTCTTCCTGTTCTTTTTGTGCCTCATCCTTTAAATTAAAAAGATTTTTCTTCTCTTGTTCCAAAGTATTCTTTGTATACTCTACTTTTTCTTTCGCATTTTTCAGTTTTTCAAACATGTTCCTGTCATATTCAGTGATTTTTGAAAGATATTCTGCCTTGTTTAACAATTCACTCATGTCACCTGAGTTTAAAAGCATATCAAGATACTCTGTCTGACCATTTTCATACAGGTATCTGATTCTTTTTTTCATTGCCTCATATTGGAGATCAATATCTTTCTGCTGCTTCGAAAGTTCTTCATTAATCTCTTTAATCTCTTTTACTTTTGCTTCAATCTGCGAATTTAACTCCACGATATAATTTGTAAGCTCTTCCATCTTAATATCCATTTCTGCGATATAAGCGGTAGTATCTTCTTTTAACTGTTCGAGTTCTTCAAGAATCTGCTGTGCATTTTCTATTTCTTCATGAAGCTTTTCCTGTTTATTCTTTTCTCCCTGTATACTTGTGGCCTTTAGCGGCTCTGCCATATATATCACCATCATTGCTGACAACACCATACCAGCAACTGTCACTATTTTCCTTTTCAAAATCCCATCAATCTCCAATACTAAATTCCTACATGTTCCCATTCGTCAAATCTCTTCGTTTTCCCCATCTGATTCAACTTGTAAAATCCGACTTGCCAAATACCTTCGTTTTACACCTTCAAATGCTTTCTGATTGTTATTTTACTTCCAATCAATCCGATTCCTGCTCCAATCAACAAAGCCATTGGTATTACAACCGAGAAAATCTGGCGTACACTAATAAATGTCACAATACTCGTAAATGACTGGAACTGTGTCATCAAATATACAATCACTTTCTGATAAATCAGAACTAAGGCGATAATCGGCAATATTGCCCCAATCAGTCCAATAATCACACCTTCAATAACAAACGGAAGTCTTACAAATATGTCTGTCGCCCCAATCAGCTTCATAATTCGTATCTCCTCTTTTCTGACTGTAATACCAATCATAACTGTATTACTAATCAGGAAAATACCAACTGCAAACAGAATCACGATAATAGAAATCGAAACATATCCAACCACTTTTGCAAAATCAGTCAATGTATTTGCAGTATTTTCAGAATAGTTTACTTTTCTGATCCCACTGATGGTTTTCAGATATGTAACAAACGCATCCTGCATCTTAAGATCTTTTAAATAAATCTCATAATTGGATGAACCTGCCAAAGGATTGTCATCCCTAAACCCCTCTGCCAAATCCGGTTCTTCCGCAAAATATCTCTCCTTATAATCAGCCCATGCCTCATCAGCAGAAGTATATTTAATCTCTGATACTTCCTCTCTGTTACCAAGCTGCTCCCCTATTTCCTGAATTCGTTTTTCAGTAATATCATCATCAAAAAACACCGTAATACATACGGAATCTTCTGCCTCTTTTACAAGATATTGAAAATTTGCAATAATAATATAGAATAATCCTATCAAAAAGATACATGCTGTAATCGTTCCTACAGAGGCAAGCGAAAACAGCTTGTTTCTTTTTATATTTTTTATGCCTTGTCCACAACTATAGGCTAATGTACTAACTTTCATATGAATATTCACCTTTTTTCTCGTCACTTAATATTACGCCTTTATGCATAGTAATAACACGCTTATTCATCGCATCGACAATTTCCCTGTTATGTGTAACAACTACAACGGTTGTCCCACCTTTATTAATCTCTTCCAAAAGCTTCATGATTTCCCATGAATTTTTCGGATCAAGATTTCCGGTAGGCTCATCTGCCAACAATATTGTCGGTTTATTGACCAATGCTCTTGCTAACGCCACTCTTTGCTGTTCTCCACCTGACAACTCCTTTGGAAATGAACGGTATTTTTCAGCTAGACCGACTAACGCTAACATTGCAGGCACACGCTTTTTGATATCCTTAACAGGTGTCTCTATTACACGCTGTGCAAATGCAATGTTATCATATACATTTCTATCCTTTAAAAGTCTGAAATCCTGAAATACAACACCTATGCCTCGTCTGTGTTCTGGTATTTTTTTTCTCTTGATCGTATTCAAATCCTTGCCATTAACAAATATTTTTCCGCTTGTCGGCTCTAATTCTTTTAACAGAAGTTTAATCAATGTTGACTTGCCTGAACCACTGTTGCCGACGATAAATACAAATTCGCCTTCTTCTATTTTTAAACTAATATTTTTAATAGCCGGTGAACCTGTAGAGTATGATTTACTGACATCTTCTAAAACTATCATCTGTGTTCCTCCGCACTCCTCCATACTTTCTAGTAAAAACACACATAATTTTACTACAAACTCTTTTAATAGTCCATAGTTTCCATATATTTCATATATTTCACTACCATAAGAGCAATCTTAAAAGTAATAGCATCATCAAATACACGAAGATCTAGATTTGTCAGCTTTTGCAATTTGTCTAATCTGTATACTAATGTATTTCTATGAATATACAACTGTGTTGATGTTTCAGATACATTTAAACTGTTTTCAAAAAACTTGTTGATCGTAATCAAAGTCTCTTCATCAAAGTCATCCGGTGACTTTCCATCAAAGATTTCCTTAATAAACATCTTACAAAGCGGAAGCGGGAGCTGATAGATTAACCTTCCAATTCCCAGTCCATTGTATGCCATTACATGTTTATCACTATAGAATATTTTACCTACATCAAGTGCAAGTTTTGCTTCCTTGTAAGAACGTGATACTTCTTTGATATCATTAATAATCGTTCCAAACGCAATATCTACCGGTGCCATCGCCTCTGTATTTAACATATCTAAAAGCGTATTGGCAAGTTTCTCCAAATCAGCATATGTCTGACCCGGCTCCACTTCTTTGACAATAATGATACTCTTCTCATCTACTGCAGTGATAAAGTCTTTTGGCTTTCCAGTAAACATGCTTCTGATGGTCTCTAAAACATTATTATCCTTATCATATGCAGCTTCCACAATGAATACAATACGTTTCACATCCGTATCAATATGAAGCTTCTTTGCTCTTGAGTAAATATCCACAAGAAGCATATTATCAAGAAGAAGATTTTTGATAAAATTGTCTTTATCGTACCTTTCCTTATAAGCCACTAACAGATTCTTAATCTGAAATGCAGCCATTTTCCCCACCATATATACATCATCACTTGAACCTTCCGCAAGAAGTATATATTCAAGCTGATTATCCTCACTCACTTTAAAAAACTGAAAATTCGATACTACCTGGCTGTCTGCCTGCGATTCCACAAACGCAACAACTGCCTCTCTATATTTTTCAGCATCAGGAAATGTGGATGCCAAAACATTACCTTCCGGATCCATCACACACATATTAATCCTAGTTATACTCTTGAGTCCTTCTATTGTACTAAGAAGAATTTGACTTGATATCATTTGCTTCACTCCCATTTACTGTATTGTCTTCCTATTATATTAACGCATTTCCAAAAAAAAAAAAAGAGAAAATGCACAATTTTTATGCATTTTCTCTAAAAATTCATATATTTTTCACAATTCGCAGTGACAAACCGATTAGTTTGTGATTACCTGCTGTGTCTCTTTATCAAAGATATGTAATTTAGCTGTATCAAGTGCCATTCTGATTGTATCACCAGGTCTTGCAGTTGTACGTGGATTAACTCTTGCTGTACAGTTAAACTGGTCAATATCGAAATACAGGAATACTTCTGCACCAAGCATTTCGTATAATCTGATTGTAACTTCAATTGCACTATCTGGTCTTGAATCTACGAATACCTGCTCATCATGAATGTCTTCCGGTCTGATACCCATTACAACTGTACGGCCGATGTAGTTTCCATCGATTAATGCTCTTGCTTTTGAATCAGGAACTCGTACAGAATTTGAACCAAACAGTAACAATACATCTGAACCAGACTGTGTTACCTGAGCATCGATAAAGTTCATCTGAGGTGAACCCATGAATCCTGCTACAAATAAGTTTGCCGGATTGTCATAAAGATTCTTTGGTGTATCAACCTGCTGTGCAATACCATCCTTCATAACTACGATTCTTGTACCAAGTGTCATAGCCTCTGTCTGGTCATGTGTAACGTAGATGATTGTTGTTTCAAGTCTCTGATGAAGCTTAGAAATCTC
>CACYDA010000255.1 GCA_902773095.1 uncultured Lachnospiraceae bacterium
TGCTTTAATTCTTGCCTCTTCTTCTGCTTTCAGCCTTGCCTCTTCTTCTGCTTTCAGCCTTGCTTCTTCCTCTGCTTTCAGCCTTGCTTCTTCTTCTGCTTTCAGCCTTGCTTCTTCCTCTGCTTTCAGCCTTGCCTCTTCTTCTGCTTTGAGTCTTGCCTCTTCTTCCGCTTTCTCTTTTTCAATTCTCTGTTGTTCTTCTTTTACAGTGATAAATGCTTCTTTTGCTTCATAAATCGCTTCATGCATCATTTGTACATTATTATACCTAAAGATCAAGACCTTTGTATCCCGCACCAGACCGGTATTTTCATCTGACAAATATACAACCGGAACGTTGGCATTTTCTTCGATACTTTCGTCACCGACCAGTAACAAATCATAAGAATCGTTCTTTATTTCACTGATCTCATTTGCCGATAATGGTACAATTTCCATTTCCCCCTGATATTTTTCATTCATAATCTCACATACTCTTTTTTGATAGTATGCATTTTTGTCACAAATTCCAACTCTCATATACGATCTCCATTCTGCCAAAAGGCCTTTATATCTTGTTTATTGCTTCCTTTATTACATTATATTTTCATCATTGTGATGGCTAAGGTGAACTCAGCCATCACAATGCGATTAACACACAGTTTCTCGCTACCTGTCCAAATCAATGCTAATGCCGCAATCTGTTGCTTTTTACATCGCTGACTTAACAGGTGCAGGAGGTACTTTCTTTTTTCTTCTTAGAATAATAATGATAATCAATCCAATGATTGCAATAGCACCGACAATGGTTCCAATCAATAACGGAGTGTTATTAATGAATCTTACCCAGAAACTAGATGTGATCAGAACTCTTACTTCCGCGACACCTTCATTACCTGCTGCATCCACCACTGTTACTTTTACTGTCTGGTAATCATTATACTCTTTTGCAGTGTGCGTCAACTCACCGGTCTTGATTCCCATTCCACTAATTTCTTCCTTTGTGAGCTCTGTCTTTTCAATAGACCTGTTACCATCCATTCTTTCAATCACAATTGACTGAATTTCATTCGCATCTGCATAATAGACACTAAATTCCTGAGCCAATTCATATGTCTGATTATTCTTCAGTCCTATGATTACCGCTTCCGGAACTGTCTTGTCTACGGTAAATACAACCTCATCCGCAGGTGCTGTCTCCAAATTTGAAGTAACACTAATCGTATTGTCTGCGGCATCTGTATTGTTGACAAGTGTTGCATTCTCACCATATAGTGAATCATCTGCCTCATCTTTTGTGGCAACCACAATCGTGTAGGTACCTTCTTTTTCAAATACCTTCTTATGAATCTTACATGTGTACAGCTTAAATCCTGCATCTCTGTTTTCGCTGGAATCCTTGAAAATGTAGCTGTCATCCTGTTCACTAAAACTGTAATCATTCTCACTGCTTCCATCCTCTGTCAGGATTGTCTGTTCATTCAGACTATTATAGACAATTACCTGATAATCTGTAATCTCATCACAGTTCATTACTAACAGTTCAATATCCTGCGTCACTTCCTTAACATATCTGTTTGTCACCACTGACTCTGTGTATTCACCTGTCTTGTAACTGTATGCCGATCCATATCGATTCACAGAAAACTGGTGATTCTCTGTCACTGTACGTCCCGCTTTGTCTTTTACTGTCACTTCAATCGAATAAATACCATCTTTTAGCACTGACTCGGCAGCCAGATCATTGAAAACAATGGTATATCCATTGACATTCCCTACATTGACCGAAGTAATAAGCGGAATCCAATCCGTAACTTTCTTTCCTGCAAGTGTTGTAACAGAGTACGTAATCATACCTGCATCATTTGATGAATTAATGTCTGTATAAACGAATTCAAAATTAATATTACCTTTATTTGCAATATTCTTGTTATCCGCACTGATATTAGAGGTAAGTTTCGGATCAACTGTATCGACTGTAAATTCCGAAGATGTATATGTTACGGCTTCATTTCCTGCCATATCCTTAAAACTTACTGTAAATGTATAATCACCATCTTCTGCAAACGTAAGCGTTGCTGTATGTACATCTCCATTGCTGTTCCATCCGGCATTATATGCCTGTTCTGAATAAAGAACAGCGCCATTCAGTTTTCTGGTTACCAGTACAATAGCATCTCTAGGATCAAAATTATGATCCGTAATCGTTGCTGTTAAAATCACTGCCTCACTCGAATATCCATTTTTATCATTAACAGTGATCGTTGGCAAATTTTTGTCGACTGTAAA
>CACYDA010000256.1 GCA_902773095.1 uncultured Lachnospiraceae bacterium
CAAGGTAGTTTTTAATAAATCTGCTATTGATCATTGGAGTTTTGAAATCAAAATAACGTTCTGCAAGTACAGCTGCAATCAATGGAATTTCACACATTGTAAGCATTTGCATACCATTCATAGAGGTTATGATCACAAACACGAATAAACAACTATACCATAAGAACAAATTCTTTTCTTTGACTGTCTTTTCCCTACTGACACATCGAAGTACGATTCCCAATCCAACTACCAAAAACAAGATTCCCAGACTATAATAGATGATATGTTCCCAGAAGATTTCACGAAATTTGCTGCTGGAACAGGTGGTAAAAAGGATAACTGCAAGCATTGTAAAAACCCATTCCACTTCTAATTTCATTGCCTTTGCCATAAAGACAATGGATAAGATAAAAATAATTGCAAAAACAGACATCCCAAGAATCTGTGCTTTCACACTTACCCCAAACATTGCCACAAAAGGCAGCATGATGATATTTCCTCCCAACGGAATCAGACCGGCGTAGGAAAAGTCACTATTGACAAGCTCATTTCCATCCAATGATGCCTGCGCCCAAAGAATCGTGTCCGTACAGTCTGAATGGTAATGTCCTTTTCCGATTAATATAATGTAGTAGAATATAAAGAGGACTGCGCCAAAGCCTATTACAACAGGAATCCCTTTGACCACCTTACGAAGTTTTGATATGATTCTAGCGTGATTCATGGTATTCCCCCTCCACATTGACATTCCAGATATTACTTCTGTCACTTTGATTGTGAATGATATTTTTGACAGTCTCAAATGAAGTAATCATAGAATGATCCATATTGTTATATCTATGTTGTCCGTTTCTACCCACACAATACAGATTGTCAATCGTATTCAAGTATTTCACCAATGTGTCGATTTCCTGATAAGTGTCAAAATAGGCCGGATAAGCTTTTTTTACCTTTTCACGATGTGCATCAAGAACATCTTCTTGTGAAGAGATTATCCCCATTTTAATGAGTTCTTTTGTTGCGTATCTGATACATTGCTTTTCTGAAAGACGATAAAACTTGTCCTTCTCGTCACAGAAGTATTCCATTCCAATCCATACGTGTTCCTCCACATTCTTTACAAGATACGGTGACCAGTTATTAAAAATCTGTATTCTTCCAAGCCTTACTTTCGTATCCTGAACATAAATCCAGCAATCCGGAACAATATTGTTTAATGTTTTTATTTTCGTTTCATTTTTCAGATTTAGCTTTTTAACAAGAACGCCAACTGTCACAAAATCACGATACGGAAGTCCTCCTGCAATTCTTTGCACATTTTCCGGCACATCATTCATTCCTTTGATCAGGTCTTTTAATGGCATTGATGAAATAATGATATCACCGTCCATTTTTTTCATGACACCGTTTTGTATATATTCAATTCCTGTTATCACATGAATTTCATTATCATTATATGTTTTCCCTCTTTTGTTAATCTTTACCACTTTAGCATTCGTGATTAAGGTTCCACCCATATTGGTAAATTTCCTTGCTGCCAACTCCCACATCTGTCCCGGTCCATATTTAGGATAATAGAATTCTTCAATCAATGATGTTTCTGTATTTTTCTTATTCTTATCATTATTTTGGTTCAAATGCAACATTTCCAATGTATGATCTGCTACTTTTGACAGCATATCTTTTAAAATTGCCCTGATTGACAACCCTTTAACCCTCTGTGCCCCCCAGTCAGCCGATATTTCTCTAGGATGCCTTCCCCAGAGTTTTTGTGTATATCCCTCAAAAAACATAGAATAAAGTACTTTTCCAAAACGATTGATATAGAAATTTTCAAGTGAGGTCTCCTTTAACTTATGAGTACAGGCATATAGATAACTTGTCCCGGCACGTATCGTTGTCAAAAATCCCATGTTTTTGATTGTTTTCCATTTTAAGCTGACCGGATAATCAAAGAATTTCTTTTGATAATAGATCCTGGATACACGGTCACGAATCAGCATAACCTCATCCTCCGTTTCAGGATCCGGTCCACCATGATTCAATTCTTTTTTCCGTCCAAGTATTTTATCATCATATGACATATCCCCCTGTTTTGGCATGATATGATCCCACCATGCCATTACATCATCATTTTTTGAGAAAAAACGATGGCCTCCCAGATCCATTCTATTTCCATGGTACTTAATGGTTTTTGAAATACCACCAATTTCATTACTCTCCTCTAATATAATAACATCATACCGGTCTGGTGCCTGTTTTAACAACTCATATCCTGCTGTAATGCCTGCCGGTCCTGCACCTATGATAATCACTTTTTCTTTTTGCTGTCCATTCATTTTTTTGCCTCTTTTCCCATCAAATCCTTCATTTTTTATCATTTATGATAAGGCTCGTTATGATTGATCCTGTAAGTTCTGTAAATCTGTTCTAAAAGAATGACTCTCATCAACTGATGAGGAAATGTCATTTTAGAAAAACTCAATTTGTAATCCGCTCTTTTAGAAACATTTTCCGACAATCCAAGCGATCCACCAATGACAAATGTGATATTGCTGATTCCATCAACACCTAGTTTTTCTATTTTTTCTGCCAATTCAGGTGATGTAACCATCTTTCCAAGAATCTCCAGGGTAATGACATAGGCATCTTCTTTGATATATTTTAAAATTCTTTCCCCTTCTTTGTCCTTAATCTGTCTGTTCACCGCTTCATTGCCATTCTCAACCGTTTTCTCATCAGGTACTTCAATTATTTCTAACCTGCAATACTTCGACAGCCTTTTTGTATACTCCTGAATCGCATCATTTAAATATTTTTCCTTAATCTTTCCAACACAAACAATTGTTATTCTCACTATATTCTCCAATCTGAATGATCTGTTTTATCCCACTCAAAATAATACTCACCTATTCGCCCAATACTTCACTACTTACTCTCACACAATAATCATATGAAAATGCATCATCTCTTTCATTTACTTCATTCTGCCCGGCCAATTCCTCATTATAATCCGAAAGCAGATACGTTGTGATTCTCCCACTCCCTGTCAGCATTTGTGTTACAAGAGGAACTGCATGATAATCAGCAATTTTTACATCACCTGTCCCATCCATTTCGATTGTCACATCGGCCATTGCTCCAATCATTCTGTCGGCAACTCCACTTCCATATTCACTTGTCGCATTGATGAAATTTCCTAGTGAATAATAGACAAGTGCCTGATTGCCATTTGATGCCTCTACCCATCTGACCGGCTGAATCACATGAGGATGAGCCCCCATAATCAAATCTGCGCCCTGCTCTGCCAAAAATTGAGCCAATTCCGTCTGATCACTGTTTTCATGATGTGTATATTCAATTCCCCAATGTGGACATACAATAATGAAATCGGCCTGTTCTCTTGCAATTGCTAAGTCTTTTGCAATTTTATCTCTGTCAATGAGATTCACAGCAAAAGGCATGTCACTCGGCATATTGATTCCATTCGTTCCATATGTATAATTGAGAATCGCAATTTTGATTCCATTTACCTCTTTGATGTAAACCTCATTTTGCATTTCTTCACTGTCGTTAATGCCAATCACTCCAATCTCCGGATAATTGGTTCTCCAGAAATTGAGGCAGTTAATGATTCCGGTTTTCCCTTGGTCAAGTGCATGATTCGTAGCATGGAGTATCACATCAAAACCTGCAGCAACAAGAGCATCACCTACTTCGTAAGCACCATTAAACGTAGGGTAACCCGAAAGCCCAAGTTCTCTTCCGCCCAGAATCACTTCCTGATTGACAATCGCAAGGTCTGCTGCACTGATCTCATCCTTAACATTGGCAAACAGATGATCATAATGATAGGTTCCATCTTCCATTAATCCACTGTCACTTACCGGAGTATGCAGTAAAACATCTCCCACCATCACGATTTCGGCACTTGTGGTCTGATGTGTTTCAGTATCATTGCTAATATCTTCCTTTTCAGTATTTTTCTTTTCAGTATTTTCCGTTTCAG
>CACYDA010000257.1 GCA_902773095.1 uncultured Lachnospiraceae bacterium
AAAAATCCGTGAAAAAAAGGATATTCCAATCCTGATGCTGTCAGCAAGAGGATCAGAATATGATAAATTATTTGGATTTGAATCGGGGGTTGACGATTATGTGACAAAGCCGTTTTCTCCAAAGGAACTGATGGCAAGAATCCATGTGATCATCAGACGACATGTGAAAGTGGCACCTCAAAACGAAGGGAAGATTTCGGTGGGAGGTATTGTGATCGATTCACTTGGACATGAGGTTATCATCGATGGAGAAAAAGTGGAACTGACGGCAAAAGAATATGGAATTTTAATGTACCTGATGCAGAATAAGGGAATTGTTCTGTCAAGAGATCAGATTCTAAATGAAGTATGGGGGTATGACTACTATGGGGATGACAGAACAGTTGACTGGCAAATGAAATTATTGCGTGGAAAGCTCGGTAAATATCGAGATAATATTCACACCATAAGAGGGGTGGGATACAAATTTGAAACTTGGATTTAGAACGTTTAAAATAAAACTCTGGTTATATTTTGTATTGTTTACTGCATTGATTTTTACGGTGCTGTGGTTGCTGCAGACAGTGTTTATCCAAAGATTTTATAATGATATGCTGATTGATCATACCAAAACAGTAGCAAAGAAAATTGTGAGGAATTCTTCAAAAGAAAACTTTAGTGATATGATTGATGAATTGTCGCTGAGTAATTCTATTCTCGTCTACATTACAGATACGGATGGTGCAATCCTTTACAGTTCAGACCAGTTCAAAAGGCTTTCTGTGAATAATGGTGAAAAATTCGAAGACGGAAAAGAAGATAAAGACCAGTTTGTAAGCGAAAAGCATTTTGGAGAAGGCGGAAGACATCAGGGAAATTACAGAAACCTGCCGGATGGATTTGAAGATTTTCTGCAAGAACTTCATTCATCATCAAAGGGTGTTTACGAAAAAACTTCGGATGGGTTATATATCTATGGCACATATATCAATTCGGGAGGGGAACAATACGTCTTATATATCAGTACGACATTGGATGCAGTAGGTTCTACTGTTGAGATCATACGAAACCAGCTTATCTGGGTAACGGTCATTTCTCTTGTGATTGGATTTATTCTTGCATGGCTGATCGCAAGGAGTTTTGCACGTCCTGTGGCAAATCTGACAAAGAAAGCAGAACACCTCGGTGAAGAGAGTTTTCCGAAAGGATTCAAAAAAGGCTTTTGTTCCGAATTGGATGAACTTAGTGATGTGTTGGATGAGACTTCACAAAAACTGGAAAAATCAAAAGAATTTCAGAGAGAACTGCTTGCCAATGTTTCACATGACTTGCGTACACCGCTGACAATGATTAAGGGATATGCCGAAATGATAAGGGATATTTCAAGAACCGATGAGGAACAGTGCAATTCGGATATAGAAGTGATTGTACGGGAAGCTGACAGACTGTCTGCAATGGTGAATGAGATTTTGGAATATTCTGAAATGCAAAGTGTGGAACAAAAAACGGAATTTGAATTAGTTGATTTTGGTGCTGTTGTAAAAAGAGTATGTGACAATTTTGAAAGTCTGTATCACAAAGAAGGCGGACACATAGAAACGCAATTAGAAGACAATATTATGATAAACGGACATGCAGGAAAATTGGAGAGGGCAGTCTATAATCTGTTAGACAATGCCATGCGTCATAATGGAGACAGCAAATTGATCAGGGTGCATCTGAAAAAGGAAAACGGACAGGCGAAGTTGTTGATTATTGACCATGGAAATGGCATCCCGGAGGAGCAAATAGAAAGCATTTGGGACAGGTATTATACTTATCGGCAACGGGACAAAAAAGGTGTTTCCGGGCTTGGACTGGCAATTGTCAAACAAATCGTTAAAATGCATGGAGGAATCTGTGCGGTTGAAAGTACAGTAGGAAGCGGAAGTACCTTTATGATTATGTTTGAAATGATTTCGTGAGACAAAGAGTAAATGTAAAAATTTTGATTGCTTTTGAGATTATATTCAGATAAAATATGTTTGTAATATGAAAAGACAAATTAAATTTAGAGGTAGAGTGAAAAATGAAAAAATGGATGATTATTGTTAGTATTTCTTTACTGGTTTCACTGATGCTGATGGCCTGTGGACAAGAAAAAATTACAAAATACCATGTGGATTATGGAAAAGAGAAGGCGTTTTTTAACGGTGCAAAGGATGCTTATCCGGCTGGAGAAAAAGTCACGCTTTATTATGATAATATCGCCACAGATTCAAGTTATCAATTTTATTTGGACGGTGAACTGCTCCAATGTTCCTATTATGTGGATAAGGGATTTGAGATAACATTTACAATGCCAAATCATGATGTTTCTTTAACGTATACACGAAGTAATAATATGATATATGTACCGGAATCTGAGGATGAAACAGAGGATGGCACAGAGAATGAAACAGAGGATGGCACAGAGAATGAAACAGTGGATGAAATAGGGAATGACACAGAGGATGGAACTAAAGATGAAGCCGAAGAAGTCTCAAAGGATGGGGAATTAAAAGAGTATGTGTCAGTAAGTGATCTTGACGCTCCACATGAGAACATCGAGCAATTTGATTTTGTTACAGTTTCCGATTCTGAGCCGGCACAGTCGCTTGTTTTTGAAACAGAAGAGACAGTCACGGAATTCAGAATTTTACAACTTTCTTTAGAGGATGTGGACGAGAATGGAAAACCTTTATTTTCGTATAAGGAATTATACTTACAGGAGGAACTGACAAAAGAACATCCACTGTGTGCAAGTGTTGGATTTCTGGGAGATTTGCCTAATGTTGGTATATCATACATAGATCCTGCCGGTAATGAAAGATTCTTCGCAATAGAAATAAGCGGTTATGATGGCTCGCTGATTATGACAGAGTTTTAGATGGCAATTAAAAAAGAGATCTTGAAAAATCAAGGTCTCTTTTTTTTGCGTTTATTTCAGGTTATAGAAAAAACAAATAGCAAGATATAGGTTTTATGTATTTTGAATAAATTGAAAAAGGTGCTATACTCTCCCTTGTCACAAATCATACTAAAATGATATGGTAGATATGAATTAAGGCTTTATACAACAACATGAAAAAGAATTGAAATGTAAAAACTGTTTTTGGAAGCAGAAATAGTGAGCTAAGGTTATGAAAGAAGGTGAGAGAAGTGATACGTTTTGAGAACGTCAGTAAAAAGTTTGTATCTAAGGATAATGAAACGATTGCAGTAAATAATGTTAATCTGACGATACATAAGGGTGAAGTTTTTGGAATCATCGGTTTTTCCGGTGCGGGGAAATCCACGCTTGTAAGGCACATTAACCTGCTGGAACATCCGACATCAGGTAAGATTTATTTTGATGATGTCAACCTCACACAGGCAAGCGAAAGGGAACTGAGAAAGTATCGTCAAAGAATAGGAATGATTTTTCAACAGTTTAATCTGTTATCACAAAGAACAGTGATTGATAACATTATGTATCCCCTTGAAATTGCGAAAGCAGACAAGAAAGAGAGAGGAAAAAGAGCGGATGAGCTTCTTGCACTGGTAGGTCTTGAAGATAAGAGAAAAGCCTATCCGTCGCAGTTGTCCGGTGGACAGAAGCAAAGAGTGGCAATTGCAAGAGCACTCGCTACGAATCCGGATGTGTTGCTTTGTGATGAGGCAACCAGCGCTCTGGATCCAATCACAACCAGATCCATTCTGGCATTGTTAAAGGAAATTAACGAAAAATTGGGAGTCACCATTGTCGTCATTACACATGAAATGAAGGTTGTCGAGCAAATCTGTGACAGGGTGGCAGTAATGAACGCAGGAGTAATTGAAGAGATTGGCACAGTGAAAGATGTCTTCCTCAATCCTAAATCGGAGACAACGAAGAAACTCATTCTTCCGGAAGATAATGGCCTGAAGACAGACGATAGTCGAAGAATTCTTCGAATTGCTTTTGATGGCCAGTCAGCGTTTTTGCCGGTAATCTCCTCTCTTACGATAGAATGTAATGCAATGATTAATATTCTGGGTGCTAATACAGAGAACATCGGTGGCAAAGCCTATGGTCAGATGCTGATTGAACTTCCGAAAGATGCGGATAAGGAAAGACAAATCAAGAAGTACCTTGACAGTCAGGGTATTTACTATGAGGAAGGAGGGAAAAGTCATGAGCAAGGGTATGATCGAACTGCTTAAAAATGGAGTGGATGAGACGTTATACATGACGCTGATTTCAACAATCATAGCGTATGCAATCGGTATTCCATTAGGTGTACTGGTATATGTAACGGATCGCAAAGGAATATGTAATAACAGAATCATTAATTTTATTACCGGAGTCATCATCAATGTGGTGAGGTCAGTTCCATTTTTGATTTTGTTGGTAGCCATACTTCCATTTACCAGGCTGGTGGTGGGAACGACCATCGGGTCAGATGCAACGATTGTTCCATTGGTGGTAGCGGCAGCGCCATTTGTAGCAAGACTGGTTGAATCTTCTTTAAAAGAAGTCGACAGTGGTGTGATTGAGGCGGCAAAAGCCATGGGGTCTTCAAAACTCCAGATTATCACAAAGGTGCTTTTGCCGGAAGCAAAACCATCTCTTCTGGTGGGAGGTACGATTGCGATTTCCACGATTCTTGGTTATTCTGCAATGGCGGGATTTGTGGGAGGCGGTGGTCTTGGAGCAATCGCCATCAATTATGGCTATTACCGATACCAAAACAATGTCATGCTGATTACAGTGGCATTTCTGGTGCTGATTGTCCAGCTGTTCCAGGAGGTTGGAATCCGGGTAGTGAATAAGATTGATAAGAGATTACGATAACAAAAAATGAAAGATATAAAGAAAGGTTAAAATGGTGAATTTTATGAGAAAGAATAGTTTAAAGAGAAAAATAGTAGCAGTTGTATTAGGTTTAAGTGTTGTAGCAGGATTGTTAACAGGATGCGGCAAGGAGAAGAGTGATAAGACAATCAAGGTGGGAGCAGTTCCAACACCACATGCAGAAGTTCTCAATATAATCAAAGACAATTTAAAGGAAAAGGGTTATAAACTAGAGGTAGTAGAGTATAACGATTATGTATTGCCAAATAAGGCATTAGAAGATGGAGAACTGGATGCCAATTATTTCCAGCATCAGCCATATCTCGATGATTTTAATAAAGAAAATGGAACACATATTGTATCAGTGGCAGCAGTTCATTTTGAGCCATTTGGAATTTATGCAGGAAAGACAAAGTCGCTTAGTCATTTGAAAGATGGTGCTACCGTTGCCGTTCCAAATGATACAACAAACGAGGCAAGAGCATTGCTGCTTTTGGAGGCACAGGGATTGATTAAATTAAAAGAGGGTGCAGGCATCACGGCAACGGTTCTTGATATAGAAGAAAATCCTCTCAATCTTGAAATTAAGGAATTAGAGGCAGCACAGGTGGCCAGAGCTGTATCTGACGTAGATATCGCAGCAATCAATGGAAATTATGCAATTGATGCGGGATACAAAGTAAGTGATGCACTGGCAGTAGAGTCAGCGGATTCCCTTGCAGCAGAAACATATGCCAATATTGTTGCTGTTAAGGAAGGCAGTGAAAATTCAGACAAGACAAAGGCATTGGCAGAAGCAATCCTTTCAGATGAGGTAAGGGACTATATTAACAAAAATTATGAAGGAGCAGTTGTTCCTGTATTTTAAGACAGATGAGAATAACGTATTAGCAGAGATGAAAAGATTGATGAAGAAGGAGAAATATGTTTAGTGAAGAAGAATTAAAAAACAGTCCTGTTGCAGTGCTTGGCGGCGGTGCAGTAGGAAAAACAGTAGCAGCTGACTGTGTACTTGGTGGAAATAAAGATGTCAGATTATTTGACATTGAGCCATATGCATCTGCCACCTTGAAGGATGTGGAGAAGACAGGAATTACTTTAAAAGGACTCGAAAAAAACAAATATGGATTTAAGCGTACCGGTACAGCACATTTTAATCTGGTTACTTCCGATATAAAGGAAGCGGTAGCAGGAAGTAGGCTGATCATTGTAGCAATTCCTTCCGTGGCACATGATGCTTTCTTTGAACAATTAGTGCCTGTACTGGAAGATGGACAGATTATTCACATTATTCCGGATAATTATGGTTCTCTTAAGCTTAGAAAAAAGATGAGGGAGTTGCATAGTGACAAGAGAGTGATCATTGGTGGATGGTCTAGTGCACCATATGGAACCAGAGTGGAGACGGAAGGTGGTGTGATGACATCAGAGTGCTGGCTGGTTTACAGGGCTTTGACATTGCGTGGCGCAGCATTACCTTCAACGGACCAGGAAATATTCCTTAACAGTTCAAAATACCTGGGATGCTTTGATTCTATTACACAGGGGGATGGACCTACCAGTGGCAACACAGTGCTTGATATCGGATTTAGCAATGTGAATCCTGTTCTTCATTGCCCGGGAACACTTTTGGGTGTTGGTGTGATGGAAAACTGGGGTGTCATCTTTGGTGGAAATGATAAATATACGTATTCTATTTACAGCCATGCGTATTGTAAATCAATCGCAGAAGTGCAGTATGCTTTCTTCCTTGAGGAAGTAGAGCTTGCAGAAAAGATTGGTGTGGGAATACAGAAATATCCGAAGAAAAATTTCCTTTCAAGAACGAGTATCCTTGGTCCGGAATATATGGGAGATGACTGTATTGTTCCATTTGATGAACAATACCAGACGGCATATGGAACCGGTCCATTCAGTATCAACAACAGATACATTACGGAAGATATTCCGGTAGGTTGCCATATTTACCACGAACTGGGTAAAAAATATGGAGTAAAGACACCGGTCATCGATAGTATGATTACTCTTGCATCAGTAATGACAGGACAGGATTTCTACGAAAAGGGCCTTACACTGGAGGAACTTGGTATAGGACATTTGACAAAAGAACAATTGCTTGATTATCTGAACAATGGTGTATACATAGAACAATAAAAATGGATGCGAATTTATGACAAACGGATCTTTGAAGAAAACTCATTTGGTTTGTGATAGATTCGCATCTTGTTTCAAAAGAGAATGATGTCTGATAGGGGAGCTGTTTTAAAAGTGCAAGAATTGTGGTACAGCAAGAATTGTGGTACAATTAGCAAAATTGATAAAAGCAAAGAGATAGGAGCAATAAAGTGGAATGAAAGCATTGAGTACGAGAACAGAACAATTTACGGATTCCGTCATCAGAAGAATGACGCGGATTTCTGATTTACACGGTGCCATTAATCTGTCACAGGGATTTCCGGATTTTGATCCTCCGAAGGAGATTGTTGACAGACTGAGTCAAGTGGCAAAAGAAGGACCGCATCAGTATGCGATTACATTTGGCGCTGCGAATTTCAGAGAGGCATTGGCTGCAAAACAGAAGCATTTTTCAGGAATGGATGTCAATCCTGACAAAGAGATTGTCATTACATGCGGAAGTACGGAGGCCATGATGGCAGCAATGATGAGTATCTGTAACCCGGGAGATCAGGTGGTTATCTTTTCACCTTTTTACGAGAATTATGGAGCGGATACCATATTGACAGGAGCGGTTCCAATCTATGTACCTCTTAAACCACCAACTTTTGAGTTTGATGTTGATGAGCTTGAAAATGCAATCAGAAAGCCTGGTGTGAAGGCACTGATTCTTTGTAATCCATCCAATCCATGTGGTAAGGTGTTTACAAAAGAAGAGATGCAATTGATTGCCGGTCTCGCTGTCAAATATGATATTTATGTGATTACAGATGAGGTGTATGAGCATATCCTCTATCAGCCAAATGAACATGTCTACATGGCAGCGTTTCCGGGGATGAAGGAGAGAACCATTGTTTGCAGTTCTCTTTCAAAAACGTATTCCATTACCGGATGGAGGTTGGGGTATGCCATTGCTTCTGAAGAGATCATTGAGCGAATCAAGAAAGTGCATGATTTTCTGACAGTAGGGGCAGCAGCGCCACTGATGGAGGCAGCTGTCGTAGGATTGAAATTTGGGGATGACTATTATGAAAATCTGCAGCATCATTACACCCATATGAGAAATCTGTTTCTTGATGGTTTAAATGAAATTGGACTTAACTATACAAAACCGCAAGGAGCTTATTATGTGCTTTTGGATATCAGTGAATTTGGATATAAGGATGATAATGAATTTTGTGAGAAACTGGCAGAAAAAGTGGGAGTCGGTGCAGTTCCCGGCTCAAGTTTTTTTAGAGAAGATGTCAATCATCTTATTAGATTTCATTTTGCCAAAAAGGATGAAACGTTGATCGCGGCACTTGACAGATTGGCTGACATTAAGAAAAAGATGAAACAATAAGGGAGGATGATGATGAGTAGCAGAGGAAAACTTGAGACGATACAAGATTTACGAGGAATCTATGAAACACCTGAAAGATTTACAGCAGGTTTTGCAATAGGTATTATTGCGGTTCACCTTATTTATCCAAAGATGCCGGGTAATGTTGCGAATGCAACCACCTATCCGTTTCCTGTATTGTATAAAGAAGTTGATTTTGAAATTGAAAGGCTTTTTGAAGGCGATCCGGCCATTTGCAATAGCATCGTTGAAGCAGCAAAAGAGCTGGAACAACAGGGAGTCCGTGCAATCATAGGAGCTTGTGGCTATTTTGCCCATTTTCAAAATCAAGTGGCTGAGGCGGTAAATGTACCTGTTTTTATGTCAAGTCTGTGCCAGCTTCCATTGATTAAAACCGGATTATCCAATAAAAAAAGTATTGCTGTTTTTGCAGCCAGTGGGGAACATCTGGACGAAGAATTATTACACAAAGTGGGAACGGATATGAACCGGCTTGTGATTGAAAATATTGGTGGTCTGAAAAGTTTTGCCCCCATCAGATGGGGAAAAACAGAACTTGACAATGGAAAGCTGACAGATGAACTGTGTGAAGCGGCAGTAAATCTTGTCAAAAAAAGACCGGATTTGGGAGCAATTCTTCTAGAGTGCAGTGACCTGCCGCCTTATGCAAAAGCAATACAGACGGTGACAGGACTACCTGTATTCGACTTTAATACTATGATTGACCTTGTTTATCATGCGGTAGTGCAGAAGACCTATTTTGGCTGGCTGTAGAGAGGATTGGTATGGCTCGGAGGAATAGATTCATAGAGAACAATTGACAGATCAAATCAACCACAAAAAAGAATAAACTACAGGTTTAATGGACAT
>CACYDA010000258.1 GCA_902773095.1 uncultured Lachnospiraceae bacterium
CCTATTCTGATTTTGTCGAATGTCATCTGCTGGTATACATCTTTATTCTGTTCAGGCATCTAAGACTCTCCCTTCTATTCTTCATCAAAAGAATCATAATCTGTTTCTTCACTCAAAAATGAATCATCTTCTTTATCTTCATAATCCTCCGGAAAATCACCCGGGAAATCTTCCGGGAAGTCTTCTTCCGAGTCTTCATCTACATTGACATCTTCTATTCCATCATCTCTGACTTCCTGCTCCGTATAACCCATATCCGCAAAATTCTCTTCTTTGCGGTTAAATCCTTTATCATCTGACATAACCGAATTGTATGAAAGTGTAGCATCATCTACATTCTCTTTCATCTCAACCTCAGTGTTATCTGCCCTGAGTACTTTGACATCCAGCGCCAGTGACTGAAGTTCTTTTAAAAGTACCTTAAATGACTCCGGTATACCAGGTTCAGGAATGTTAAGTCCTTTGATAATTGCCTCATAAGTCTTTACACGACCAACTACATCATCGGATTTGACAGTAAGGATCTCCTGGAGTGTATAGGAAGCGCCATATGCCTCCAATGCCCAAACTTCCATCTCACCAAATCTCTGTCCACCGAACTGTGCTTTACCACCGAGCGGCTGCTGCGTTACTAATGAGTATGGTCCTGTAGAACGTGCATGAATCTTATCATCTACCAGGTGGTGAAGTTTTAAGTAATGCATGTGTCCGATTGTAACTCTTCCATCGAAGAATTCGCCTGTACGTCCGTCTCTCAATTGAACTTTTCCGTCCCTTGAAATCGGAACTCCCTTCCACTGTTCTCTGTGATCTCTGTTATCATACAGATATTGCATAATTTCCGGTTCTACAATATCTTTATATTTTGCCTCAAACTCTTCCCAGCTGGTATTCACATAGTTGTCTGCCATCTCAAGTGTATCCATGATATCATTTTCTTTTGCGCCATCAAAGACAGGAGTCGCAATATTGAATCCTAATGCTTTTGCTGCAAGACTCAAATGGATTTCAAGTACCTGTCCGATATTCATACGTGAAGGCACACCCAATGGGTTTAACACAATATCAAGTGGACGTCCATTTGGAAGGAATGGCATATCTTCTACCGGTAATATACGGGAAACAACACCCTTATTACCATGACGTCCGGCCATCTTATCACCAACGGAAATCTTTCTCTTCTGTGCGATGTAAATACGAACTGACTGGTTCACTCCCGGTGATAACTCGTCGCCATTCTCTCTTGTAAATACCTTGGCATCAACGACTATACCATATTCACCATGAGGAACTTTTAATGAAGTATCTCTTACTTCTCTCGCCTTCTCACCAAAGATTGCTCTTAACAGTCTCTCTTCTGCCGTAAGCTCAGTTTCTCCTTTCGGTGTCACCTTTCCAACAAGAATATCTCCTGCTCTTACCTCAGCGCCAATTCTGATAATACCTCTTTCATCGAGGTTTTTGAGTGCATCGTCACCAACGCCCGGCACATCTCTTGTAATCTCTTCCGGTCCGAGCTTTGTATCACGTGACTCTGCCTCATATTCTTCTATATGAACGGATGTGTAAACATCATTCTGAACAAGTTTTTCACTTAAGAGTACAGCATCCTCATAATTATAACCTTCCCATGTCATGAAACCAATCAGTGGGTTCTTACCTAATGCAATCTCGCCATTGGATGTAGAGGCACCGTCTGCGATTACCTGTCCTGCTTCAACATGTTCCCCTTTATCTACGATTGGTTTCTGATTATAACAGTTACTCTGGTTACTTCTTGAGAATTTAATTAATTTATAGGTTTCTAATGACTTGTCATCATCATATCTGATTGAAATCTCTTTTGATGTAGAACGCTCTATGATACCTGCACGCTTTGCAAGAACGCAGACACCGGAGTCTACCGCTGCCTTATTTGCAATTCCGGTACCGACAACAGGTGCTTCTGTTGTAAGAAGAGGAACTGCCTGACGCTGCATGTTGGAACCCATGAGGGCACGGTTCGCATCATCATTCTCAAGGAAAGGAATCATAGATGTTGCAACAGAGAACACCATCTTAGGAGACACGTCCATCAAATCAACGGTCTTCTTCTGAAACTCGGATGTTTCTTCTCTGTAACGTCCGGAAATATTTGTATTTACAAAATGTCCATCTGCATCGATCGGCTCATTCGCCTGTGCAACGACATAATTATCTTCTTCATCTGCTGTCAGATAAACAACTTCATCTGTTACAACAGGGTTATTTGGATCTGATTTGTCAAGTTTTCTGTATGGTGCTTCCACAAATCCATATTCATTAATTCTGGCATATGTTGCCAAAGAGTTGATCAGTCCGATGTTTGGACCTTCCGGTGTCTCAATCGGACACATTCTTCCATAATGAGAATAGTGAACGTCTCGAACCTCGAATCCGGCTCTGTCTCTTGACAAACCACCGGGTCCTAATGCTGACAAACGTCTCTTATGAGTAAGCTCACCAAGCGGATTGTTCTGATCCATAAACTGAGACAACTGTGAACTTCCAAAGAATTCCTTCACTGCTGCTGTAACAGGCTTGATATTGATCAGTCCCTGTGGGGTTACCTCCGTCATATCCTGTGTCGTCATTCTTTCTCTTACTACTCTCTCCATTCTTGATAAACCGATTCGGTACTGGTTCTGTAACAATTCACCCACAGCACGAATACGTCTGTTACCCAAATGGTCGATATCATCTGAATTACCAATTCTTGCTTCGAGATGCATATTATAATTGATTGATGCAATGATATCTTCTTTTGTAATATGTTTAGGGATTAATTCTGTAATATTTCTCTTAATGGCATTTTTTAATTCTTCTTCATCTTCGCCATATTCATCCAAAATCTCTTTTAAAACAGGATAAAATACATTTTCTTTTACACCAAGTGCTTCACAGTCAAAATCTACATAGTTTTTAATATCAACCATCATATTGGAAATGACTTTGACATTTCTTTCTTCGCCCTGTATCCATACAAAAGGTACGGCTGCATTCTGTATATTAATTGCAATCTCTTCTGTCACCTTTGTGCCGGCCTCAGCAATAATATCACCTGTATTCAGATCAACAACTGTCTCTGCAAGAACATGACCTTTGATTCTGTTCTTGAGTGCCAGTTTCTTATTAAACTTATAACGACCAACTTTTGCGAGATCATATCTTCGTGCATCAAAAAACATGCCTGCAATCAGGCTTTCTGCACTTTCTACCGCAAGAGGCTCTCCCGGACGAATCTTTTTGTACAATTCAAGAAGTCCGCTTTCATAATCATCTGAAGTATCTTTCGCAAAACTTGCCAAGATCTTAGGTTCCTCACCAAACAGATCAAGAATCTGCTGGTTTGTACCATATCCCAATGCTCTGATCAGCACTGTAACAGGAACCTTTCTCGTTCTATCAACTCTTACATAAAATACATCATTAGAATCCGTTTCATATTCCAGCCATGCACCTCTGTTTGGAATAACTGTACATGAATACAATTCTTTACCTAATTTATCATGTGCGATACCATAATAGATACCGGGTGAACGAACTAACTGGCTGACAATAACACGCTCAGCACCATTGATGACAAATGTTCCTGTTGCTGTCATGAGCGGCAAATCTCCCATAAATATCTCATGTGTAGTTATTTCTCCTGATTCTTTTTTGTTGAACCTTACTTTAACTTTAAGAGGTGCAGCATATGTTGCATCTCTTTCTTTACACTCCTCTATAGAATACTTTGCTTCATCTTCACACAATTGAAAATCCAAAAACTCCAAACTCAAGTGTTCATTAAAATCTTCAATCGGTGAGATGTCTTTGAAAACTTCTTTAAGACCTTCCTCTAAAAACCAGTTATAGGAATCCTTTTGGATTTCGATAAGGTTAGGCATCTCAAGGACCTCTTTCTGTCTTGAGTAACTCATTCTAACGCTTTTTCCTGATTTAACCGGACGTATTCTGTTTTGTTCCATCGCGACATTCACCCCTTGCATCATAAAATATTAAGAATGGGTAGAAGACCCCATTCCCACAGGTATCTAATTTTAGGCATAATATACCCATCGCACCCAAGAGTGCACTATCCATGATAACATACTGTCATTTTAATGTCAAGCAATTTTTTCCAAATCTTCTTTTTGTTCCAATCTACATTTTGCTCCAAATCTTCTTTTTGTTCCAATCTACATTTTGCTCAAAATCTTCATTTTGTTCCAATTCTTCATTTTGTTCCATTTCTTCATTTTGTTCCATTTCTTCATTTTGTTCCATTTCCCAAATCTCCAATAATTTTCAAAACCGGTTACTCTAGAATAGAATAAAGGCAGATGACATAATACGTGTCACCTGCCTTTTACTTCATTGCGCCTTACATTTTCTTATGGAGCAAACCGAAATAACATTGCCAGTCTCCGGCATTCTGCCAGAGTTAAGCTACTGCCCCTTTCACCCATTTGCCATCAGGATCCACATAATACTTCCCATTTTCTACCCATTCATCGCATGCAAGCGCACCATCCTCAATCACTGTACCTTCTGTATCACTTTGATCATACGCAGTGACTGTCACGTTGCATCCTGCATCTGATTCAACCGA
>CACYDA010000259.1 GCA_902773095.1 uncultured Lachnospiraceae bacterium
AATCAGTAAGTAAATCAGTAATATTTGTTGGTAGACCAGTTGATCATTTTGGGTATTGAGACAGCTCTGATTTACCGAAAAATTAACAAACAGAAGCGAAAGGATGATATGAGTATGATGGATAAGATGGATAAAAAAGAACAGGCAGTAGAATACAAACATAATGGATGCAATTGCTGTCAGGCAGTATTGATGGTATATAAGGATGAGCTTGGACTTTCTGATGAAACCATAAAAAAGCTTGGAGCAGCATATGGAGTAGGAATGGGATGTATGGGTGCAACATGTGGTTCGTTAATCGGAGCCCAAATGGTTTTAGGAGCAGAAAAATATGAGGGAAGACCAATTCTTTCGAAAGCAAGAGAGTTGTTTTATGGGTTTGAAAAAAAATCAGGTGCCACGATTTGTAAAGATTTAAAGGGCATTGAGACAGGAAAGGTATTATGCGAATGTGATGACTGTGTCAGAAATGCCGTTGAGGCATATGAAGAAATAAAATGACAGAGTCAGGGGAAAAAATTGAGAACGTAAAGAGGATATGAAAATGAATCAGGGAAAAGAAACAAAAAGGTAATAGCAATCATAGTATTGATGCTGATTGCAACTGAAGCGATGCGTAACCGGAATAGTAATAGAGAGTTAAACGAAAAAGAGAAAGAGCCAAAAGACTCAAAAACAACTGTGATTCATGAAGAGAAAGTGGATAATACCGAGGAAGAGATGAATGTACTGACAAGTATTAAAAATCGGCGTGTATCACATGGATAAAAATAAATGAAATCATAAAGCTGGCATCAAATTGGTGTTGGCTTTTTTGCATTAGAGGTGGAGGATACTGTGAATAGTAACTTTCTTCATGAAATAACCTTATGAAGGTTTCTGTTTGCCTTGAAATTTAAAGTATGCAATGGTAGAATTGACAGCAATGAATATTGTTTGTGAAGTAAAGATGGCAGGGAAAGGACTTGTAAAATAAGTGGGAAACTATTTAAACCCGGGTAACAGTGGATTTACCGGAATACGGAATGATTGTTATTCTTTTGCAAAATCCATTCATCAGGTTCATCGTGTTGAAATGATGGAAAGTAAAAAAACTAAAGTGTGAGGTTAACCGATGAAAAAAGGGAAAATATTAATTATTGAAGATGATCGTCAAATTAATCATCTGTTATCCGATTTTTTAGGGGAAAATGGCTATGAGAACGTATCGGCATTTGAGGGGAATTCCGCCTCTCTATTGATGAGAGAAAATGACTATGACATCATTTTGATGGATTTGATGATGCCAAACAAATCGGGCGATGATCTGATTAAAGAGTTGAGGGAATATTCAAATGTTCCGGTTATTGTAATTTCGGCAAAATCGATGTTAGAAACGAGGCTTTTGGTACTGAAGATGGGGGCTGACGATTATATATTAAAGCCTTTTGATTTGGAAGAGGTTCTGGTAAGGATAGAGGTTGTACTAAGAAGAAGTGGTGAAGGACACAATATAGACAGCAATACAGAAGGTGATACAGAAAACAGTACGGGCTCCGTAAGTAATATAAGTGAGAGAGTAAATAAAGGAATAAAAAATGGAAAAAATGAATATAGGGATGCTAGTGTATTCAAAAAGAAAAATTCGGATAGTAATAACAAAAATGTATTATCATGTGGAGAACTCTATTTTTTTTCAGATGAAAACAGAGTAGTATTCAAAGATAAAAACATTTCCCTTACATTCAAAGAATTGCAGATCTTAGAGACGTTAATGAGATATCCAAAGAAGACATTTACAAAGGCAAATCTTTATGAGTCAGTCTGGAATGATGTCTATTATTATGAAGATAATACGATCAATGTGCATGTAAGTAATTTAAGAAGTAAGCTCAAAAAGGTGACGGGAAAAGATTATATTGAGACTGTGTGGGGGATTGGATATCGACTTAAGAATGATGAAGAAAAAAAATAAAAATCCCCGGGTGATAGAATGGATAAAGGTATTAAGATATTAATAATCATAGCAGGACTGTTATTTCTTTTGGTGATTGTTCTTATAGTTCATCTGGCGGTAATAAAAAGAGAGATGAAAAAGATTAGAAACGAACTGAAACAGACGAGAAAAAGAGGATATGACAGACAGATTACAGTCACATTAATTGATAATGATTTTTCACTGATGACAAGTGAAATCAATAAGAATCTAGACTTTCAAAAACAGCTGAAGTTAGAAAATGAGCAAGCAGAGAGAAGATTAAAACAGTCTATTTCAAATATTGCACATGATTTGAGAACTCCACTCACGGTAGTTAAGGGAAATCTTCAAATGATGGAAAAAGATAAAAGTCTAAGCAGGCAGAATAAAGAGTATTTGAAACTTGCCATAGAAAAGACAAATACATTAAGGATGATGATTGATGATTTCTTTGAACTTTCGGTGCTTGAAAGTGATAATGTGCCTGTGGAATTAAAAGAGATTGATCTTACAGAAGCTGTGATGCAGTTTTTACTTGCCCATGAGTCAGTCATTAAAAATAATGGTCTTGTCCCCAAATTTGATTTTCCGGAAAAAAGTATATTCGTCTGTGCAGATGAGCAGTATCTGCAGAGAATATTTAGTAATTTATTGAATAACATAGTGAAATATGCAAGAAATTCATTTTTGGTTATTTTAAAAAACTGGCAGGAAAGTGATGGAAAAGAGATCTGTACCATTTCTTTTGCGAATGAAATTGATGATAATCATTATATTGATGTGGAACATTTGTTTGATAGGACATATAGGGGAGATAAATCAAGAAATGGGCAGGGAGCAGGATTAGGACTTTATATCGTAAAGCTGCTTTCACAAAAGCAGGGCTTTGAAGTGTATGCACAGATAAAAGAAAACAGGTTGTATATTACGATTCAATTTCAAAGATAAGTGAAAAAACGAGAATAAACAAGAAGGATAAAGCCAGATCAATATAGTACAAAAAAATATAGGAAAGAAAAACTGTCGTATGAACCGGTATATGGTATCAGTTGAAACGACAGTTTTTAATTTGTCATTTTTAAAATGGGGTTAGTTTGAAAAATGAACATTAAAATAAAAATATAAAAAAATGAAAAGGATTTAAGAAATTCTTTATATTTATGATTTACATTATAACTAACATTAAGGTAATGAGTAGATATTTTTTTAGAAGAGAGTTTACAGTGAAGAGAAGAGGTAAGTTATGTCAGATGTGATTATTGATGTTTGCAATTTGAATAAGAGGTATATGAAACAGACGGCATTGGATAATGTCTCGTTTCAGATCCGGCAAGGCATGATCTGTGGTCTGATTGGACCGAATGGTGCCGGAAAGACGACAATCATGAAATCACTTGGAGGATTGATTCTTCCAACCAGTGGGCAAATTAGCATATATGGAGAATCGACGCAGAAAGGACTGAGCAAGGCTAGAAGCAGAATGAGCTTTATGATTGAGACGCCTTATGCGAAGGAAAAGATGTCAGCAAGGGAAAATTTAGAGAAGCAGAGACTTCAAAAGGGGATTCCTGACAAGCACAGAGTGGATGAGGTTCTTGAAATAGTAGGACTTTCAGATACAGGGAAAAAATATGTGAAGAACTTTTCACTTGGAATGAGGCAAAGACTAGGTATTGCCAACGCACTTCTTGGAAAGCCGGAGATTATGGTGCTAGATGAACCGATTAACGGTCTGGACCCGGAAGGGATTGTTGAGATTCGTGAAATGCTCATCAAACTCAACAGGGAACAGCATATTACCATTATCATTTCTTCACATATTTTAAGTGAATTATCATTATTGTGTACAGATTATATTTTTATCAACCATGGTCAGATCCTGCAGTCACTTACAGCAGACGGGCTCAAACAAAAGTGCAGGGAATATTATCGTATTCACACAGATAATGATGCGCTTGCTCTTGCTATTTTGCAGGAACAGTGTCATGTGACGAAATATGATATTGATGAAGACGGAAGTATTAAACTGTATGAATATCTTGAAGATTTGAGATGGATTTCATCTACATTATATCATAATGGAGTGATTCCTGTAGAGTTATCAATAAACAAAGCAAACTTAGAACAGTATTATATGGATATGGTAGGTGAGGAATATAATGTGGAATATCATGAAAGCATTAGGATACCAAATTAAAAGAGATAATTATTCAATCATAGTATTAATCTTGGCAGTTTTCATTCCTTTTATGTCATTATTCCTTAATGATTCAGGAGTGAAATTAAGTGAAATGACGGGTAGTATGTATGTCTCGGGATATGTAAGAAACCTGACCGCATTTTTGTTAATAGAAATTGTTTTATTGACAACCAGAATCACGGGCTGGGATTATAATGATAAAACCATCAATTATGAAATTATGACCGGACACAGTAAGAAAGAAGTGTTTGGTGCGAGAGCGATACTTAGTATCTTTACCAATATACTTGTCTTTGGGATGATGATGGGATTGCCGATGCTCGTGTTTACAATTATGAATGGCTGGGGCAAATCATTATCGCTGAAAAATGCAATCATACGATATAGCCTGATGATTTTTCCGATTTTTAGGATTACATGTATATTTGTACTTTTGACGGTCATTGTAGCGAATTGTTATATAGCGCTTGTAATCGGATATGCTTTATTTGAAGTGACCATGATTCTTGCGATGATAATGAAAGAAATACTGGATCAAACTTTTACAGTTCAGTTTGCTGTGACTAATATGGAGAAAATGTTTAGTTTTTCCGGTTATAAAACACAGAATATCGATGGAAAAGATGTTATGGTTTTTGAGTCTGCAGTCAGTGGTTCGTTGGCAGGTGGTACAATCATAGTCTCACTAATTTTGGGGATAGCTGCACTCACAATAGGTAACATCTACATCCATCACCATGATTTGTAGGAAAACCCCAAAATTGCGAAGCAATTTTCTGGAATGGGTTTTCCGACATGCCGCCGAAACGAAGTTGAGGGGGCAATACCTTAGAGA
>CACYDA010000260.1 GCA_902773095.1 uncultured Lachnospiraceae bacterium
TGATGTTTGTATTGAATGTAAGCATTTATGCTCTGGTGCTTGAGGCAGGGCGCGGAGGAATTTATTATAAGAATGTTGAATTTTTGAAAGAGAATGGAGTAGGTTTTATTCATAAGTCCTATGGAACGGGATATTTATTCTTTTATGCAGTACTGGTAATCTACGCGGTAGTGAGTCTTTTTCTGATCGGATATGGCTTTTTTGTCAGAAAAAGATCTACTTCAGTGAAAGTACTCATTCTACAAATGTCATGTGTGATCGTATTTGGCGGAGTTTTCATTTTCGAGAAAGAACATACGCAACTGTACGAATTATTGCCTGCCGCTTTTGTCATTGGACAATTCATCTATATTATCATTGTCAATACAATTTATATGTATGATATGGATTATATGTCAGTGGAATCACATGCGAAAAATGTGGATATGGGTTTCTTTTCTGTAGATAAAAAGATTAAGTTTTTAGGATGCAACCATATTGCAAAATTATACTTTGAAGATTTGAGGGATTTGTATATTGACAGGCGTATTCCAAAGGATACGGATTTTTTATGCAATATCTATGAGTGGGTCGGTGAAATTGATACAAGACAGGGTACTGTGACAGAAATTGTGCCACGTAACGCAAGAGTTTACAAGATTACCGCAGGATACCTGGTTGACAACATGAAAATCAAAGGATACCAGTTTATTATTGAGGATGATACAAAAGAACAAAAGTATATTGATATTATTAATAATTATAATGATAAACTTGAAAATGATGTCTATAAAAAGACAAGAACTCTGCGTGATATGCAGGATAAACTGATTCTTGGCATGGCAGACATGGTTGAAAACAGAGATAACAATACGGGTGGACATATCAAGCGTACCAGCCATGTTGTAAGAATCTTAATGGACGAAATCATGAAAGATAATACAATGAATTTTGACAAAACGTTTTATGAATATGTCATAAAGGCTGCGCCAATGCATGATCTTGGAAAAATTGCCGTAGATGATATTATTCTTCGAAAACCAGGCAAATTTACCATGGAAGAATATGAGATTATGAAATCACATGCAGAAAAGGGTGCAGAGATTGTGAAGAAAATTCTTGATGGAATTGAAGATCCGAATTTTGTCAGAATCGCAACAAATGTGGCACATTATCATCATGAAAGATTCGATGGTTCCGGATATCCAAGTTATCTGAAAGGAAATGCGATTCCGGTTGAGGCGAGAATCATGGCGATTGCAGATGTCTATGATGCATTGGTAAGCAAGAGATGCTATAAAGATGAAATGTCTTTTGATGACGCATTTAGAATCATTGAAGATGGTATGGGAAAAGATTTTGATCCATCCTTTAATATTTATTTTATCAGATGCAGGAAACGACTGGAAGAATACTATCTTAATGATAAAATGTAGAGGTGTTACAATAAAAACTTGTTTATTACCGGAATCTAAGATATAATAAAAGCAGCACATTTTTAGAAGGGAATTATTTGTACGATTAATAAATGATTAGTAACAGTGAATAAAGAAAAAGAAAGACGAATGGTTTGATATGGCGAAAAACAAAGAATTAAAGTATAAGATTAAAGCAGGTAATCCGATGCAGCTTGGAGCAGTGAAAATGAATGATGGCATTAATTTTGCTCTGATGTTAAATGGAAGAGAACGAAAGGATTGTTCTCTGATTTTGTATGAGAAAGGAACATTAAACGTAGCTGCTGAGATAGCATTTACTGAAGATATGTGGTATGGAAATATTTGTACCATGTGTCTTGAGGGAATCAGTCTTCATCATTTTGATTATAATTATCGCGTGGGAAATAAAGTGATTACTGACCCTTATGCAGCAATCATCAATGGCGCCGGAGTGTTTGGTGAGAATGACATCAAAAAGAAGACATCGGCCGGATATGTAGATAAGTTTAACTGGGAAGACGATTTAAAACCGATGACAGAGTTGTCAGACAGTGTGATCTATCGTCTTCATGTACGTGGTTTTACAATGAACAGATTTTCTAAAGTCAGAAAGAAAGGTACTTTTGCCGGCATTACAGAAAAGATTGATTATTTGAAAGAACTTGGAATTACTATGGTAGAATTGATGCCTGCGTATGAGTTTAATGAAAATGATGGCATGAAAGATGGGAAGGTAAATTACTGGGGATATACCAGTGCGGATTATTATATGCCAAAAGTTGCTTATTCTTATAAAAAAGAAGCAAAGAATGCAATTAATGAGTTTAAAACAATGGTGAAAGAACTCCATAAAAATAAAATTGAGGTATGCATGGAGTTTTATTTTGATAAGGACATTTCGCCGGCATATATGATTGATTGTTTCAGACACTGGGTGATCAACTATCATATTGACGGAATTCACTGTAATATGAGTGATGATATCAGAGGGGCCGTCAGTTCCGATCCGTATCTTGCCAATACAAAGGTGATCAGCTATGGATTTGAGAGTGATGAGTATTCATTTAACAGACATCTTGGAGAAGCAAATGATGTGTTTATGAATATTGCCAGAAAATTCTTAAAAGGCGATGAGGGCACAGTGGGTGATATGGCTTTCAGGGTAAGATATAATAAGGATTTTGCAACACCGGTGAATTATATTGCTAATAATAATGCTTTTACAATGATGGACATGGTTTCATTTTCAACAAAGCATAATGAAGAGAATAGAGAAAGCAATAAAGACGGACGTGATGATAATTACAGCTGGAACTGTGGATTTGAAGGGATTACAAATAGAAAGAATATCAGGAAATTCAGATTCAAGCAGCTTAAAAATGCATGGTGTCTGTTAATGCTGTGCCAGGGAACTCCTATGATCTATGCGGGGGATGAGTTTGGAAATTCCTGTGATGGAAATAATAATCCATATTGTCAGGATAATGATATTTCTTACCTTGACTGGAGATTGATCAAAAAGAACAATGAATTATTTGAATTTGTCAAATACCTGATTCAGTTTAGAAAAGAACATCATATTTTGCATTTGGAAGAGCCGTTTAGGATGAATGATTACAGGTCACTTGGGATGCCGGATATGTCATATCATTCGGAGAGAACCTGGGCGCTCAATACAGATGTTTTTGCGAGACATTTTGCTGTGATGCTATATGGAAAGTATTGTAAAGTGTTTAAGAAACCGGAAGAGGAGAATCTGTTTATCGCATTCAACATGTATTGGGAGAGTAAAAAAATTGGACTTCCTACAGCAGGTAAGGGCAAAGAATGGAAACTGGCCTTTACTACTGATGATGAAGAAAAAGTCGAAGTAGATGACAGACATGTAAAGCTGTCAAGAGGAATCAAACTTCCGCCAAGAAGTGTGGCAGTGCTTGTCAGTGAGAAAAATGAAGATGTAATTGCTGAAGAAACTGCAAGAGAAAAAGAGAGTAAAAGACTTGCTGATGAGATCAGTAAAAGACAAGAGAGCTTCATGAAGGAACGTATTAAGAAGAATAGTCTGAATTCAGAAGGGTAAGGTAACGGCATAAGAATGGAAAAGAATTTGGAATTTAAATGTCTTTCGGCATCCGGTATTAAGCTGATTGCAGTTATCACAATGACAATTGATCATATTGGGGCGGCATTGCTGCCTCAGTATTTATTTTTGCGTATCATTGGAAGATTGGCATTTCCAATTTACTGCTACATGATTGTCAATGGAATGTTTCACACAAAAAGCTGTATAAAATATATCATGAGAATATTTGGATTTGCCATCATCTCTGAGCCGTTTTATGATCTTGCATTTCGTGGTAAGATTATCAATATGGAATATCAGAATGTATTTTTTACTTTGGCCATTGGATTAACGGTTATTTCTGTCATTGAGCAATTAAAAATCAGATTTGGTGGCTATTCCGTTTTTGGATCAATGGCAGAAATCATGATTCTGGCATCAGGATGTGTCGCTGCCTATTTTTTAAAAACAGATTATTCGTTTTATGGTGTGCTGATGATCTATGGGTTTTATTCGTTTCGATTGAATGCCATCGTATCAGGCATATTTCAAATCTTCATGAACTGCATTATAATTGGCGGTGTGCAGGGATTTGCCGTGTTCTCACTTTTACCAATTTGTATGTACAACGGAGAAAAAGGAAAAAACTCTGGTATGATCAAGTGGATATTTTATCTCTATTATCCCTTGCATTTATTTGTCATATTTTTACTAAAAATATTATTTTTTCAATAATTTTTTGTTTGAAAATATATAATCTCCTATGATAAAATGTAACTGGCCGGAAGAAAGGTAAGAAATAGCACTAGAAAAATAAAGGAAATGGAGTGGTAGAATTTGTCACATAACAATCAGAAGAAAATTGCATTAATTAATGATTTTACGGGATTTGGAAAATGTTCCATTACTGTGGCACTTCCGGTAATTTCTGCACTGAAGGTACAGTGTTGCCCGATTGTGACATCTGTTTTTTCAAATCATACTGCATATCCTGAATATTTTTTTGATGACTATACAGAAAAAATGCAGGAGTATATTGACCAGTGGAAAAAACTGGATTTAAAATTTGAAGGAATTGCGACCGGTTTTTTGGGTTCAGAGGAGCAGATTGAAATTGTATGCCGGTTTATTTCAGAATTTAAATTGAAAGAAACAGTTCTTATTGTTGATCCTGTTATGGGTGATTATGGAGTGAAATATGAGACATATACAGAAGAAATGTGTAAAAAAATGAAAAAATTGGTATCCATGTCGGATATTATTACGCCTAACCTTACAGAATGCTGTATCCTGACAAATACGCCATATAGGGATGACATGGATTTTGCTACTGTTAGAAAAATGGCTGAAGAGTTGGCAGGTATGGGACCGGAAAAAATCGTCATCACAGGGATTGAGCGAAATCATTATATCAACAATTTTGTTTATGAAAAGGGAAAGAAAGAAAAAATCATAAAAAGCAAAAAGATAGGAATCAGCCGTTCCGGAACAGGTGATCTGTTTTCGGCAATTATTTCTGCAGATGCGGTAAATGGAGTTGGCTTTGAGACATCAGTGAGAAAAGCAATCCATTTTATTAAAAAGTGTATTATCATATCTGAGAAAAGAGATATTCCGACGGAAGACGGAGTATGTTTCGAGGACGTGCTTACGACTCTTAAATAGAATATAATTGAATCACTAGAAAAAAATGAATCACGAAAGGGTAGTTATGTTAGTAAAGAAAAATATTGATATCATTCTGGCGTCAAAATCGCCTAGAAGGCAGGAACTGCTGCAACAGATTGATGTATGTTACAGATGTATGCCAAGTAATAAAGAAGAAGTCATCACAACCGACCATCCCGGTGAGGCGGTAAAGGAATTATCGGCTCAAAAGGCACGTGATATTGAAGAACAGGTACGTTTGCAAAGAAAACAGTCGAGCCAGGATGCACAATCTTTTCATACTGCTCAAATGCAGGCACAAAAGAATCAATGTCCTATCATTATAATTGGTGCGGATACAGTGGTGGCTTTTGAAGGAAAAATACTTGGCAAACCAAAAGACGGGGAAGAAGCGTATTTGATGTTGTCGATGCTTAGTGGAAAATCCCATGAAGTATATACAGGTGTGACAGTGATTTATCTGTCCGGGTACGAAAAATATCCAAGAAAAGAAATTGTGTTTAGTGAATGTACAAAAGTAAAAGTGGCAGATTTATCCGAAGAGGACATCAGAAATTATATTGCAACCAACGAGCCGATGGATAAGGCCGGTGCCTATGGAATACAGGGAAAATTTGGAAAGTATGTTACCGGGATTGAAGGTGACTACAATAATGTGGTAGGGCTTCCTGTTGCAAGATTGTTTCAGGAAGTGAGAGATCAGCTTGGAATCAATCTCTCCGATGCAGTGATTGAAAAAAGAAAGAAAGTACAGGCATGTATTTTTGATCTGGACGGAACAACACTTGATACACTCGAATCAATCGGTTCTACGGTCAATCTTGTACTGAAGGAATTCGGACTAAAAACACATGAAATCGAAGAATACAAACAATTTGCGGGTGATGGACAGTTTGAACTGATGAAGAGGTCGTTAAAGGCTTCCGGTGATGAGGAACTGAAGAATTATGATGCGGCAATGAAAAGGTATATTGAATTATTCAAAGACAGATGTACCTACCATGTTAAATTATATGATGGAATTAGAGAATTAATGGATTCTTTAAAAGAAAAGGGTATCAGGATTGCGATTCTGTCGAATAAGCATCATGAGAATGTCATAAGCATTCTTGATGGATTGTTTGGGCAAAATTATTTTGACTGTGCGCTTGGACAGAGAGAGGATCACAAAAAGAAGCCAAGTGGCGAAGGAATTGATATTATTCTTAATGAAATCGGAGTACATCCCGAAAACTGTATTTATGCAGGTGATACCAATACAGACATGTTGACAGGTAAGGCATATGGATTGTATACTGTTGGTGTGACATGGGGATTTCGTGATAAGGAGGAACTTATAAGTGCTGATGCCGATTTCATTGTCGACCGGCCGGAAGAAATTCTTTCAATATGTCGGTAATTAACTAGGATGGTATAAGGATACACAGATGAATTTAAAAGAAGAGGAGACATCATGAAAAAGAGAATTATGCGTACAGCTGCATTACTTTTTTCTATGGCTGTATTGGCTGCAGGATGTAGTGTTGGTGGAAAAAATATAAGAATTACAACTGGACTTGGAGATTCAGATTTGTTCAAGATCGATGGAAGCAAATTCAGTGTTTCAGAGGCGAAGATGTATCTTACCACTGAGAAGAATGTTTATGAAGAATCGTTTGGCACTGATCTGTGGGACAAAAAAGTGGGGGATATTACTTTTGAGGAATATGTGAAAGCAAATTTGAAAGACAGACTGGCACAGATCAAAACGTTGGATCTTTTGGCAAAAGAAAAGAAAATCAGATTATCTGAGGATGAGACAAATAAAGCGCATACGGCTGCAGAAAAATATTTTAACGCTCTAAGTGAGAGTGAAAAAGATTATATGAAAATCAAACTGTCAGATGTAGAAAGTGCTTATGAAAATTACTTGCTGGCAGAAAAGGTGTATGACGAAATTGTAAAAGATGTCAATCCTGAAATCAGCGATGCAGATGCAAAGGTAATTAAAGTGGCTAGTATTTATATCAAAACATTTTCAGTTGATGAGAATGATAACAGGGTGGAATATACGGATGAGCAAAAAGAGGCAGCAAGAACAAAAGCAAATGATATTTTAAATAAGATTAAGGAAGGATCTGATTTTAATTCACTTGCTGAAGATTATACGGAGGCTGATGAAATAGAATACACATTTGGAAAAGGTGAGATGCTTTTGGAATTTGAGAATGTGGCATTTGGATTGAAAAGCGATGAAGTAAGCGAAGTAGTAGAGACACCGGATGGTTTTTTTATTATAAAATGTATTAATGATTACCTTGAAGATGAGACGCAGAAGAATAAGGAAGAGATGATTCAGGATGCAAAGAATAAGGCATTTCTAGATGTATATCAGCCGTTTGTTGATTCTTTGTCATCTGAGTTTAATGATAAGGCATGGGAAAAAATTCAATTTATGGATATGAATGGGGTAAAAGTGGCAAATTTCTATCAGTGTATTGAAGAATAGATTATGACATATCAATCATGAAATGAATCATAATAAATGTCAGGAAGCAAAATCTTTTATAAGATTTTGCTTCCTGACATTTTTATATGCACATTATTCTTCATCATCTGTATTTCTTTTTCTTTTCTGTTTCATTAGATCGGCAGTGAGTATCGCAATAAAGACTAATATACTTACAATGGTAATGGAGATACCGGCTTTCAGGCCTTTTGGGGAATAATCAAAAGTAATCGTATGTTCGCCCTGGTCCAAATAGAAAGAAAGTAAAGCATCTTTAAAGCCGTGTGTAGCAACTTTCCTGCCATCCACATTAACTGTCCAGCCTTCATCATAAGGAATTGATGTATAAAGAAGACCGGAATTCTTAGCATTTACGGTTGCTTCAACATGAGTATCCGTTATTTTTGTGATATCCATGGCACTTTCGTTTAATTTTTCGAAAGTTTCAAGGAAAATATCTTTATCAAAGCTGTATGCATAGATCTGAATGGAAGATACATCAGGGTCAGCTGAATAAACAACAACTTTTGTTCCGGTTTCTAACTCTCCAAGATCGAGCATATGACTGTGAGTCATGGAATAATAATTCTTTGTGGTGGAAGTTCCATCCGGAAGTGTTTTATCTACTTTAATTCTGTCTAGAGAAGTAGTGACATAAATAAATAAGTGAGTATCACTTTCGAGATATACTTCATTGTCGTCACCAATTGTATTTACCATTAATCTGGTGTACATAGGATGTTCTTCGCTGTCAATACCAAGTATTCTTCCGACCATTTCGTTTTGAACTGCAAATGGATTTGGGTTTGTGATATCCCAGTTTTCTTCCATGTCAGCAGGAAGCATAAAACCAAGTGGAAGCCAATAATCATTTTCGTACATGTAATAATTTGACTCGGCGCCGGATGATTTTGTGAATGGTTCCGTTTCAAATAAATGAGTATAATCTGTTTCCGGTATCACATTTGTGCTTAATACATATTTTATGGAAAACATAGCAGCAGTGAGAGGGGTATGTCCATAATAGGCATAGGCATTTGTTGATTCTTCAAAACCAAGAGCGCCATAATATTTGCTGAGTGCTGCATTGGTCGTTGATGAGAAAATCGAAGCACCGTGATAATTGCTCCATGCAGCGTCATTTTTTGAACGTCTGTCTTCTTTTTCTATTCGAAAGAAAACAGAATCAGAAGATACATTCTCCTTTTTATTTGCTTTATCAACTAAAGAAGCAATTGCATTATTGTCATCAAGGTAGGCAGAACGAGTACATGTACTTAATGCCGTTTCATCTGTATTGATATAGGCTTCTGCAGTAACCATAATGATTAAAAGGTAAGCCACAAATCCCTGTTTATAATTGTTATTTCTAAACAAAGAAAACACAATCATATAAAAGATCAGGAATGCGATACTGATATAAATAGTAGAAGCTGAATACGTATCAGAAACAAATAACTGTTCTATGATTAGAATCAGCGCGATTACACCTGCAAAGCAGGAATACAATTGTTTTCTGGTTACTTCTCTTATATAAATCAGTGCTTCATATCCCATGGAAAGAACCATGAAGATATATAGGAATGATTCACGACATGGAAGACTGTTAGGATAATGGAAACCATGCCAGATATAATTAGGAACATTTGTATTAAAGCTGTATAATAAAAAGCACACAATGGATACTTTGACAATTTTTTCTTTTGTTTTGATCTTAGGATTAATAATATATAGTGGAATCAGAAGAAATACGATAACACCACAGTAAATATTGGGATCGTGTGCTGAAAAAACAGCAGGTTCCACATTAATGAGAGCTCTTGAAAACATAAATAACACAGAAAAATACGTAATGATAGTTTTTGGAAACTCAAATTCTCCTGATGCTGTTGATGCTAATGAAAAGTATGCCGGGAGAAATGTGACTGCTGCAAAGCCTCCTGCAAGGAGAGAATAGAGCGCAAAATTCTTAAATCTGGTTGTGTAATAAGATATTGTTTTCGTATTTTCATCTGCATAGATTAATCCAATGAAATAAATGACACAGAAGATACAGATCATAATGGCAATATAGTAATTGGAAAGAATAGCAATCCCCAGTGAAATACAATAAAGATAACATTTGTTTTCTTTTACAAGCTTTTCGAGTCCTAAGATGATTAGTGGAAGAAGTACAAAACAGTCAATCCACATCAGGTTCCAGCTGTATGCACAAAAATAAGAAGATAGTGCATAAAAAACAGAAAGTGCTGCGATGGTAGCTTTTTTGGTATTAAAATGTTTGCTTAAATAGTAGGCAAATGTGGAACTTGACAAAGATGTTTTTACAATGATGAAAACACTCATAATCTCAGGAATATGGGAAGGCTTTACAAGACCTATAAACCAGTTGACAGGACTTGCAAGATAATAAGCATATAATGCACTGAAATTGACGCCCATTCCGATATTCCATGAATAAGTAAAGTTACCGCCATTTTTGATTTTATTGTAGAATTCCATCATAAATGGAGCA
>CACYDA010000261.1 GCA_902773095.1 uncultured Lachnospiraceae bacterium
ATTGAAAAGGCACAGGAATTAAAGGGGTTAAATGATGAACGAAAATATATGACATCGCTAAATACAGAGAAAGCAATTCAATTGATCGAAAATGATACCTCATTACAAAATGACAGTGTACTCATTATTTATCTGGCCGGCTGTCATGAAAGTCTTGCAGGAATCATTGCTGGAAGGATCAAAGAACGATATTATAAACCGACGATTGTATTTACTGACAGTGAAGACGGTATCATAAAAGGTTCCGGACGTTCTGTAGAGGGGTACTCCATGTTTGAAAAACTGACATGGGCTGATAATTATTATAAAACGATGGAAGAAAATACGTCTGGTGAACCGTTGCTTGTAAAATTTGGCGGTCATAAAATGGCAGCAGGTCTGTCAATGAAAAAGAATCAGATGGAATGGTTAAGAAACATCTTAAATCAACATGACAGCATAGACAAAGAAATCCTTGTAAAAAAAATATGGATTGATGTAGCAATGCCATTCGAATATATTACGGAAAACTTAATCCGTCAGTTGGAAATACTAGAGCCATTTGGAATGGCAAACGAAAAACCGGTATTTGCAGAAAAATGTACATCAATCGAGCACCTTAGAATATTCGGTCAGAATAGAAATGTTGTATCGCTCACTGTAAGAAACAAAGCAAATTACAAAATGGAAGCTACATATTTTACAGAAGGTGATCAATTTGTCAGGGAAATTAGAGAACGTTTTGGAGAAAAAGAAACAGAGCTTCTTTTAAGTGGTAAAAAAAACAATATCGGAATGAACATACTATATTATCCCGAACTCAACGAATACAATGGACAAAAAAATATAAAAGTTGTGATCAAAGGATATTTATGGTATAATTTGCACTAAGGTAGCGCTTGCGCCCGGTTGTCAAACCAATTTGTGAAGTAAATTCTAAGAAATGAAAAAAATGAATTATAATATAGAATATAGAAAGAAAGGATTGTCAATATGAAAAAAATTGAAGAGTACGTAAGAGCAATCAAAGATTTTCCAAAGGAAGGAATTATCTTTAGGGATGTTACATCAGTTATGCAGGATGCAGACGGATTTAAACTTGCAATTGACAGTTTGCAGGAGAAAATCAAGGATATGGATTGTGATCTGATTTTAGGTCCTGAATCAAGAGGCTTTATCTTTGGAGCACCGATCGCATATAATTTGCACAAGCCATTTATTCCTGTAAGAAAGAAGGGAAAGCTTCCTTGTGAAACAATTTCAATGCAATATGAATTAGAATATGGTGTTGCAGAAATTGAAATTCACAGAGATGCAATCAAGCCAGGACAGAAGGTTGTTATTATCGACGATCTTATTGCAACAGGTGGAACCATAGAAGCCATTATCAAACTTGTGGAGCAACTCGGAGGAGAAGTAGTGGGAATGTGCTTTTTGATTGAATTGGAAGGGCTTGAGGCGAGAAAGAGACTTCCTGAATATAAGATTGAATCTGTAATCAAATACGAAGGAAAATAAAGAACCTGTTTTTGTGATCTGCCATTGAAAAAAATGAGAACACCTCACAGTCAAAAGATTGATTGTGAGGTGTTTTTGAATGAAGTAAACCACTACAATAGGTTCAATTTATGTAATAGTCAAAAATGTCTATTATAGTTAGGATGTGCTCCATCAATTGTCCTAATTTTAATACATTGACACATGGAAAAAATATGATATAATGCAATCGGATAGTATTCTTGGAAGAAACTATACCACGCAATCAAAAAAATCTATTATATTTATGACAAAACTTGTTTGCAAATCCAATTGAGAATGAAACTTATATTGTTATACAAATGAGATTTCGAAGACGTGCCTTTTAGGAAAGGCGGTGGTTTGATGAAGATAGGATTTGTAGGTGCCGGCAAGGTTGGATTTTCACTGGGAAAATATATGACGGAACACGGAGTGAGTGTATCAGGTTACTATAGTAAGAACATTGATTCAGCCAGGGAAGCATCAGAATTTACAGACACAAAGTATTACGACAGTATGGAAGAGATTTTATCAGATAGTGATGTATTGTTTTTAACAGTTCCTGATGGAGCGATTAAGGACGTTTGGGATTCTCTGAAACAATATTCATTAACAGGCAAGTTCATTTGTCATTGCAGTGGTGCGATGTCATCATCAGTTTTTTCAGGAATA
>CACYDA010000262.1 GCA_902773095.1 uncultured Lachnospiraceae bacterium
AAAAAGCGCGAGACGGGACTCGAAGATATGACACGATTTTAAAGAGGTCATTGGAAATGTTGTTAAACCCAGTGTTTATCAAGGGTTTATTGATTTTAAACCTTATTCATTTTCCACCCATTTTGAAAAAGAGCGTCGTATCAGCGCCGTAAATTACTCATAATTATTATTCATGCAGGCTGAATTGGTGCTATCATGAGTAAGGCTTATTAGTGATTAATCATTCAATTCTGCTGTGGTTAATCGGGCACGAAATGGAATTTAATGCTAATACTTATGAAAAAAAATCAGATATGAAAGATTTGTTTAAACTCTCTCATATCTGATTTTATCACATGTCAATATACTTTGTTTTTATTACTTATTCATTTTGACTATTAATTACTGCTTCTGCAATTTCTTCATCTTTCCACTCTGGATTGTTGTCTATCAAATATACAATTTTATCATAATCGTTTGAGTCAAGGTCAAAAATATCAATTAAAATGTCTTTTGAAACATTATTTCTTTTATTCCTTATTACTTCCACTTTGTCAGTATACTTTCCTATCTTCTGCTGTTCTTTATCTCTCATAAGTAATGTCATATATTCTCGCCTCCATTTCTCACTATGCTTAACTTCCTCAACCGCTTTCTGTAAATCTTTTGCATATTCACTCTGTGGTTCTTTTCCTGCAATAAAATCAAGAGTGTCCTTTAGTTCAAAACTTATGTCTCCTATGCTTCCCTCTGCATTAACAACTATCTTTGTTGCTTCATCCTCAAATTCAATATCCTTATCCTCTTTACAATAGTTATTGAATGTGTAAATATATCTGCCTTTTCCGTATTGGTCGAATGTACAGATAAAGATTACATAGCTTTTCTTAAGGCTTGCATAATCCTCACCTTTATCTATGATATTCAAATCTATCATTCCCTGATAATATCTCATTCTCTTAGGCAGATTTTTATGTCTTGTTGTCTGCATTTCAATGTTGTATACAGTATTTTCATCATCCTCCACATACACATCTAATCTTATGCTTTTTGATTGATACTGTATATCTATTGATTTCTGTAATTCAGGATATTCTATTTTCCTGATTTTCACACCAAGAATGTGTTCTAATAAAGGCTTACATCTCTTCGGGTCTCTCATTACTGCACCAAACATAAAGTTATCAACAATGGTTAATTCATCAAAATCTTTTGCCAATTAACTGCACCTCCGTATTTCTATATTTCTCTACCACCCACAGCTTTATCTGATATAATTATACCGTATTTCACATACATTCGCAATACAGGTTTTAAAAACAATAACTGTATTACATTTCTGCTTATTATTTTCTATTTAATTCACTATTTTATTATATCCTGATAATGCTGATATTATGGCAATTTGTCTTAAAAAAATAAGACAATACCGAGTGATTATTTCTCTATATTGACTTATTTCAGTTTTATAATTTAAACTTCCCACACCAAAAGGTGCAGGAACACCATGAAACTCCAATATTTTTGTCAATTAAAAAGGCATAATCCCTTCCTATATGGTATAATGAAATTGCTAAAAAAACAAATACCAGGAGGTCTATGCCAATGAACATTATAACACAGTCTACCGTTTTCCGGATTCCACAAAAACCAACCGGCTCCGTTTTACAACCCTGCTTTCTGAAATGGTCGTAAACCGTTTTATGAGGAAACTTACAGATGAAAAAAGAGAAGATGTTTTTATCATCGATGACACACTGTATACCAAAGCCGGATATAAAAAAACTGAACTGGTGGCAAAAGTTTTTGATCATGTGACCATGAAGTACAAAAAAGGATTCCATCTGCTTACTCTCGGATAGAGCGATGGGAATTCTTTTGTCCCTGTCAACTTTCATCTGATGTCCAGTGCAAAAGACCAAAATATTCCGGGTACCCGTAAAGTGTTTGATAAGCGTTCCATTGCCGGAAAGCGCAGGAAACAGGCAAGAGAAAAAGCTACAGATGTTCTCATTGATCTGCTGCAGTCTGCCATCCATACAGGACATTCGGCAAAGTATGTCCTGTTCGACACCTGGTTCTCTTCGCCAAAAACAATATGCAGGATCAAAAAAGACTGCAGTCTGGATACGATTGCCATGATAAAAAAGAGTTCAAAGATCAAATACCTTTGGAATGGGCAAAAACTTAATATCAAAGAGATTTATTCCCGCAATAAAAAGAGGAAGGGACGCTCCAAATATCTGCTTTCTGTTACGGTGGATGTCATATTCAGGAATGATGATGGGATTGAAGAAATGATTCCGGCAAAGATCATCTATGTACGTAATACCAAAAAGAAGAAGGATTGGATTGCTCTGATCTGCACCAACACAGAGCTTCCGGAGTTTGGTTATAATGATTTTAAAGCATCAAAAAAGCGCGAGACGGGACTCGAACCCGCGACCCCGACCTTGGCAAGGTCGTGCTCCACCAACTGAGCCACTCGCGCAAAATAAACAAATATTGAACTATAAGCGGGTGATGGGAATCGAACCCACGTATCTAGCTTGGAAGGCTAGTGTTCTACCATTGAACTACACCCGCACGTTTTATATGTAAAGCATTTGGCACTGAAGTGCCTCCTGCGTAGTGCCCAGAACCGGAATCGAACCAGTGACACGAGGATTTTCAGTCCTCTGCTCTACCAACTGAGCTATCTGGGCAATTATCTATAC
>CACYDA010000263.1 GCA_902773095.1 uncultured Lachnospiraceae bacterium
AAAGGTTATGAAAACATTATAGGCTTGGTAAATAATAAAAATGCATATCAGACTTCAGAGAAAAATCCTTATATCTTACGTGGAACAGACGGAAAATGTGGACAATTTCGAAAGATAAATTGATGAAACGCTATGTTGCTATTGATACTTCGCCTATTAACGGATGGTTTACCGTTGAAACCGTTCCTGATCATTCAAAAGCATTTGCCTGTTTTGTTCCACAGGAAGAAACCGGTGAAATTGAAACAACATGGGCGAAACTTGCCATTAATGATCCGGCAGCAGAACATGGACCGGGCGATTTTGTGATTGCAAAAGTAGGTAAGGACGGGAAACCGGATTTAAGTGATTCTTATGTTGTCAATGGAAAAGTTTTTGCCAGAACCTATGATACCAGTGATTTTAAAGATTTTGTCATCTCGGGCGCGGAAAGTTTTGATGATTTAACAAAAGCACCGAATTTAGTAGATGAAATAATTCCACAAAAAGAAAATGAAAAATAATTGAATAATATATAATGAGAACAGACCAGCATAAACAATTGATAATGCAGGTCTGTTTTAATAAGATGTGCTTTGTTTACTAAGATCTGTTTTAGTGAGAAAAACGTACAGAGCTAGTGAAAAGCAACAGTATTTTTTACTTGAAAATCTTCAAGGCTAACAGCTGAGATCCCGTAATCGGATGTTACAATATACAAGTAATCACCAATATACAAACCTCTATAAAGAATGCTGTAATAGTATTGTTCTTCAGATTCATCTTTATTGAAATAATCTTCATAGCGGTAGTCTAACACTCTTTCAATCGACCTGTCTTTTACGCTAAACAGTGTATAAACTTCATTATAAACATAATTCCAGTCATAGTCATAAAAGTCATCAATCGATGAAAAGTCATCATAGACTCTTCCGTCTTCAGTAACAATGTCAGTCCATGAAAGGTTTAAACCGACAAAATTCTTTTCAGGTGCGATCATCATATTTTTGTATTCGTAGGAATCATAGCTGCTTTTTCCTTCTAATACATATTTTGTTATTTCTGTGAGTTCTTCCTCTTCTCCAATCGAATACAATGCCATTTTAAATCCGATTCTCTGTCCCTGTTCTGTGGCGTCTTCACCAATTCCCAGCATGGTCGTATCATCCCACGGGTGAAGATAACCGGAATAACCTGTCATCTCAAGTTCGGCAGTTACGACGGGATTGTTGACATCTGACAAATCGACTTCAAACAGAGGATCCATTTGACGGAAAGTGACAAAGTAGCCTTTATCTCCTAAAAATCTTGCGGAATAGATTGATTCATTTTCAGCAATATTTTTGATGCTGCCACAGGTGTTTAAATCTTGATCAAGGATATACAACGCATTATATTCTGTAGAATCATAGTATTTCTGTAGCATTTCCCATCGGAGGTCATCAAAGTAATAGCCTTCATCTCCGTATTTTTCCCTGTCTTCTTCTTCGTAGGCCATGTAGTCTGGTGCGTCATAATGGTATACAGTGGAAACCAGTCTTAAATATCCGTTATATTCGTCCATACAGAACTGGTTGAGAACTCTTCCATCAATGATTCCTCTGGATTTCGGTTCGATTTGTCCGTTCTGGTAAGCAAAGCGCATAATCTGGGTTTCCGTCTTGCTAGAGATCATCTTCACGCCGTCTTCATTGTTGTATTTTTCCTCATGGTAGCAGCCGTAGAGAGAGTAAGTAAAAATATTTTCCTGATTCATATATAAGTCACTATAGTCAGAGAGAATTGCTTCGGCATCAGTGAGTGACAAACCTGTATCATCCGCTTTAAATGCTGTTAATATCATATATCCTGACAGATCCGTATCCTCTTCCGGAAGATAGATGTGGGTGCTGTCAATTTCCTCCCCATTAATTTCAGGAATGAAATCAGAGGAAGATTCTTTTATTTCTTCGTCCTTCATAGAGTATATTTGATAGTACATATCTTTTTCTGTCATCAGATAAAGATAATCGTCTGCCATTCTGGCAGAGCTATAGGATCCCTCAACTCTCTGACAATTCATCAGTTTTGGCTGATTAACATTGGAAAAATCATAAGAAAATAGAACGGTATAAGTTTTTCCATATTCGTAATCATAATAATAATCATCATAATCAATATATTCATCTTCTTCATATACGTAAATATTTGGGTTTTCGGTATGGATTTTTTGGTAATCACAACAATCTACGAGGAAAATTCCTTGAGTTCCCAAGATAAACATCTTGACATCGTAAATATTGATCAAATGATTTTCGTCCGGTTCCATCCAGGTTTTATAATAATTTTCAGTATCTGCCATGAGGTCAATCTCACTGGCAATACTTAAATTTTCACCATCCGCCGTTGTAATTTCTACCCGTTTGTCACGGTAAACAGAAAAGATATTTTTACCGTCTGTCAGTACTATATCCGCTTCTTTTACGCCTTCAACCTGGTCATTATTCTTGTAGTAATCGTCCGTGTCATCGCTGCCACTGCCCATTCCTTCACCTTCTCCTGACATGGAAGGGGATTCGGGTACTTGTGATTTTTCTTCTTCTACAGCATCTTCGGCTATCCCATTGGTGGCAAGATCTACTTCATTTCCATATCTCCTGCCGGAAGAAACATTTTCTCTTGCATTATAGATGACTTTTAAAACTTCTTCACGGTTTGAAGCACCCAAAACCTCAGAAGTCCCTTCACCGATGGAAATCGTTCCTTTATTATCCTTTTTAGGAACAGTTACCACTTCTTTGTCATTCTTTTTGGTATTGTCTTTGTTTTTCTTAGAGAGATTGTTTTTCAATAGCAAGCCTGCCGCGGTAATGAGGGCAATTGCTAAAACAAGCCCCAAAACGCTTAGGATTTTTTTGTTTACTACTTTTTCCTTTTGATTTTCCTTTGACATATTGGTATCCTCCTTGTTGATTCTATCATATCGTTTTTAAAGTAAATTGTAAATACTTGGTAAACTACTTAATAGTGTCAGAAAAAAGTCTGATTGTTGCAAAAAAAATAATAAATATTTTTCAATGATAGAACAGTCTGTATTATTTCGAAAAATGTGGTATAATGGAGCAAAAGGTGGCAGATTCAACGTGAAAAGGAGGAAGCGAATGGGTTTTTTAGAAAATATTTTAAAAAAAGGATTAGAACAATTAAATGAGCAGTACATGAACAGCCAGAATGAAAAGAAAAGTGAAGTAAAAAGTGAGACAACGAGTAAACGAGAAGTTTCCCAATCTGTATCTAATGAAAGCCTGCATGACAGGATACGAAAAGTGCTTCGTGAAAATTATAGTGAATATGAAGTGCGTGAAAATGTACCTGCAGGGGAGTTTGGTGAAAAAAATGATGGAATGCCATACAGTTTTGTGCTGTATCATGGAGGTTCGGTAAAACTTACCATCATGGTACTTAATGGAAGAAATGATTATAAATTGAAAAGAGTCGTAAATGCACATAAAGCCAGTAAAAATGCAGGAGCAAACTGTATTAATATCATGTCGTATCTGCCTAGTACATATGAGTATATTAATCAGAGAATTTACGATCATTTATAAAACAGAAGCCAAGAATATATGATCATTTATAAAACAGAAGCCAAGAAGATATGATCATCTTTAAAACGGATGTTAAGAATGAATGTAATTTTTAAAACAGATTGATTTCAAGAAGATATTATAGTAAAATGGAAACGAAAAGAAAGAGAAATGTAACGTTAGTTACGCCCGTGGCGGATGAAGCATATCCTTCTATATACTTTGCGGGCAGATTGGATATGTTCAGTCTTGTGTGATAAGCACGGCTTTATCACTTCAAAGCAGTTTCTCTTTCTTTTTTTGTACTAAATTGTATAAGAGTATTATTGTAAACAAGAAAATAGTAAAATACGAAAAAATAATAGGAAGATGAAAAATATATACAGAATACATGAAAATATTAATCATAAAGAAGAATGCAAAACAGAAGATGGAATAACAAATCAAATAGGATTGAAAGAAGAGTGGCTGCATTTTTTACAATATAAGATGGATTATGGTCATCTTAACCAAATGGAACAAAAACAATTCGAACAATATATAGAGGAACAGCAGTATCTGAAAATGAAACAACTTATCGGGGAAGGAAAATTTCCGGGAGAGTATGCCAAAAAAAAGATCATCAATAAAGAGGGAACCAATAAAAAGAGAGTTGTATATTCCTATAGTAAAGAAGTTAGCATTACATTAAAATTTATTGCATATCACTTATTCAGATTTGACGGTATTTTTTGTAAAAACTGCTATTCATTCAGACATGGTTATGGTGTTTCTGATGCACTTTTAAAGATCCGAAATAACAAGAATGATATTTCGAAGAAATACTGTTTAAAAGTAGATATTAAAAACTATTTTAATTCGATTGATGTGGAAAAATTGCTTGAAATGCTTGCATTTCTAAAATATGATGATGAGAAGTTATATACTGTTTTTCAAAATATTTTGTTGGAGAAGAATGTGGTTGAAAATGGGAAAATCATAGAGGAAAACCATGGTGCAATGGCGGGGATTCCCATTGCACCATTTTTTGCCAATTTATATCTTACGGAAATTGATGAACAGTTGGAGCAATTGAAAGTATGCTATTTCAGATATTCAGATGATATTCTTTTATTCGCTGATACATATGAACAATTATCAGAATGGCAGGACTTGTTATATAAGAGACTTGGAATGCTGGGACTTACCATTAATCATTCAAAAGAAATGATTACTTCTCCAGGGGAGGAGTGGGAGTTTTTGGGATTTTCATACCATAATGGGGTATTTGACTTGTCAGCAAATTCAAAAAGAAAGATCAAAGCAAAGATTAAACGAAAGGCAGAAGCTCTCAGAAGATGGCAGAGAAAGAAAGGCTTAACAAGTGATAAGGCGGCGATTGGATTCATCAGGGCAATGAATAGAAAGTTTTTTGGAAATGATCATGACGAATTTCAAAGAAAACTAGAGCAGTATGATGGGATGGAGAATAAAAAGGAGGACTTTACCTGGAGCAGATGGTTTTTTGGAAATCTGACCACGGATGCAGGTCTAAAAGAAGTGGACAAATATATGCAGGAATATATACGGTATATTGTGACAGGACGACATAATAAAGGAAATTACAAAATTACTTATGAACAATTAAAAAAATGGGGATATAGAAGTCTTGTGCACGAATATTATAAGTAATGCTCTCTCTGATATGCCAAAAGACAGCCAAAACTGTTTCAGGGGAATATTTCAGGTGACTGATTTTTATATCTGTGGTATAATTGGTAGAGTTTCACAAATGCCTATTCCACGATTTGACAAGGAGGAATGATATGAAATGAAAAATGCGAGAATGTTGCTTATGACAATGATCGTGATTACATTGATTGCAATGAATTGTAATGTGATCAAAACGGATGCTATTGAACTTCCATTTGTACCGGCAGAGGAAATGGATGAAAATGCAAATAATGGTGACAATAGTGAAACGGTAACGTCTGACAATAAAGAGACAAATAAAAACGAAAATCATTCAACAGAGGATACACAAAGTGGGGATCATGCGTCGCAAACGGATGGAGTCCAAAATGAGAATGGACAAAGTGGAAGCACGGAAACAGAAAGCTTTTCAGAAAATGGCAGCGATATGACGCCTGTAGAAGCGATGGATGGTCAGAAAAAAATTAAAATTGATTCGGAGAATATAGGTATTACAAGTGATAATAGTTCGAAAGATAATTCCAAGGCAAGTTCGGATCAGTCACTAAATGACAGCGAATCAGGTAGTGATCAGAATGCATCGAATACCGGAGAACAGGCAGATAACAATGGGGCAGAGGGACAATCGGATTATGATTCCAATGATGGAAATGTAACGGATTCGTCAAATGATAATTCTTCGGGAAAAGAGAATAAAACAGAAAAAGAGAGTGTTACGAAAAAAAACAAAGAATCATCAAAGAATGATGAAAAAACAAAAATCATTATCATTACTGTAGTGATACTAGTAGCAATTGGAATGACAGCCGTTATTGTGATTCGTTCAAAAAAAATAAATGATACAGGCGGCAGTGGAGGAATATAGGTTCATGAGTACAGTAGGAAAACAGTTTTTGATAAAACTTGCGGATCAGGTAATAAGGGTTGTACCGGTTCATGATTATGTGAGAGAGTATTGTAGAGATTATTTGTTGGAAGATGATCACGTTCGTGTTGATCTGGAAATCAGAACGACAAAAGACGACATTCAATATGAGAGAAAAAAAGCCGAACAGATGGATTTGAAAGAAGGTAACAGGGGGAGAAAGTTTTCTGATGAGTATCTTGAGACACTGGCGGTATATAGAAAAATAGCACAGAAAATGCTTCGGTTTAACACGTTTTTATTTCATGGCTCTGTTGTGGCAGTTGACAATGAAGCCTACCTATTTACGGCAAATAGTGGGACAGGAAAATCAACCCATGCAAAACTTTGGATGGATTTATTACAAGACAGGGCAGTGATGGTGAATGATGACAAACCATTGATCAAAATTGACGGGAACCATGTGATTGTTTATGGTACACCATATAATGGAAAGCACAGATTAGGGAATAATATACAAGTTCCATTAAAAGCCATATGCATACTTACCAGGGCAAGTGAAAATACAATAGAAGAAATTACAAAAAGGGAAGCTTATCCGATTCTTATGCAGCAAATCTATCGACCATTGGAAGTAGAAGAACTGGAAAAAACATTTGAATGTGTCGACCGACTGGTGGAAGGAGTAAAACTATACAGGTTAGGCTGTAATATGGAAATTGAGGCAGCAAGGATTGCGTATGAAAAGATGAATAGTTCCGGTTGACTGGAATGATCTACAATGATGAAAAAGAATGAAAGGATAGTCGCACAAAAATGGTGTGACAAGATGGTGAAGGAATGAAGCTGAAAAAGAATTTTATCTATCATAATACAGGTGAAGAAATTGTACTTGTTGCGACAGGAGAGGCAAAATTTTCCGGAATAGTGAAGGGAAACAAAACGGTAGGATTTATTTTTGAATGTCTTAAGAATGACACTACAGAACAGGAAATTGTGGCAAAAATGAGAGATCAGTATGATGCTGCCGATCATGTGATTGAAAAAGATGTTGCAAATGTGATTGAAAAACTAAGACAAATTGGCGCAATTGATGAGTAAGAAAGGCAAAATTATTCCATGGTAACCGAACAGTAACGATTGGTGACTATTTTAAATAAAGTGTGATGATGTACATTGATTTTTTATGACTGGTGTGCTAAAATAATAGTAATGTTTTTTGGGTTTGTTAAGTAACTGTTGTGGCGTTTTTTGAGCGAAAAATCACACTCCGATTCTGGGAATGTTACTTGTATGTAAAAAACGTGAGGAGGTTTAAAAATGGATAAAACAAAGTTGTTAATTTCAAAAAAAGCAATTGCAGTGACACTGGCAGGTGTGACATTGGCAGCCACAATCCCGGCAACGCCACTGCCGGCAAAATTAGAGTCCTTAACGGTGGTAAATGCATTAGAGAATGAGACATCAGCGGGAAGTTTTTCGTATAGTCAATTAACGGATGGTACAGTTGAGATTACAAAATTTATAGGAAGTGAAACAAAAGTTGTGATTCCTTCTAAGATTAGCGGAAAGACTGTATCAGGGATTGGAACCCATGCGTTTTATGGAAATGAAGATGTTACCAGTGTAACCATTCCAAATGGCGTTACCTATATTGGAAAAGAGGCATTTAGTGATTGTACGGGTATGACGGAAGTGAATATTTCAGATACAGTGACAAGTATCGAAGAGTCTGCTTTTCAGGGATGCAAGGCATTAAAGACAATTAATATTGGAAGTGGTTTGACAACCATTAAGTCCAGGGCGTTCGAAGGTTGTCTGGAAGTGGAAAGCATTACGCTTCCGGAAACAGTAACATACATTGGCGCAAAGGCGTTTTATAATTGCCAGTATCTTTTATACTTTAATGTTCCGGATGGAATCCGGTATATTGGTAGTGCCGCATTCGATATGGATACAAGTGATGCTGAAAAAGGTATACCTTGGTATAGCCTGAAAAAGGGTGAGGTTTACTTTGGCAATATTTACTACGCTTATAAGGGTACTATGCCGGAAAATACCACGATCACAATAAAAGACGGCACCACAACAATAGGTGATTCTGCATTTTCAGGAATGACCAACCTTGTAAAGGTGGATATGCCGGATACTGTTGTGAATATTGGACAAAGAGCATTTTATAATTGTATAGGATTAAAGGAGATTGATTTTTCAAATAGCATTGTAGAATTGCCTAACAATGTGTTCAGAGGCTGTTCGGGTCTTACAGATCTTACGTTACCGGATAGCATTAAAACCATTCGTGATTATGCGTTTAGAGATTGTACCGGTTTGACTTATATCAATATTCCGCAGAAGGCAAACTACATTGCACAGTCGGCATTTCAGAAATGCTCCAATTTGAAATATGTGGTGTTCCCTGAAAATTGTGATTTTGATAGTCTCGGAAAGTATAATAATGAATTGATAGAAAAAACATTCCTTGATAATAATTATCTTTCAAGTACACAGGAAACCCCTAGTTCCATCAAATATCTTGTGATTACAAAGAAAGATAATGGGACAGGCATCACAAAGCAGCCGTTTGAAGGTAATTATGAAGGTGAGTTTCTGATACAGAAAGGAATCTCTTATCCGGATTCCATGAGTGCTTCGAGCTATCCATTTGAATTGTTGGAGGATGGCAGTAAGTATGCTGTATCCGGTGTGAGTGAAATGGAACTGGGGAATCTTCCGGATCCATTAGTGATCAACGGAAAGTCATATATGAGAACGAAAACATTGTCAGTATTAGAGGGATTTGAATATGTGGCACCAACATGTCAATCAGAGGGAATGAAGGCTGTCTGGGTATCAGATGATTCAACAGAATATTATTTAGATGAATTTGGAACGGTTCCATATGATTTTTTTAATGATATGATGATTGATTTTCCGGAACGAATTATTCCGATTGTTGATCATCATTATGTTGATGGAGCGTGTGAATGGTGCGGTAAGGAATTGAATACAGTCAGTTATGAAGGAAGCAGTATCACATTGGATGGGGATATTATTGTGAATTATTTTATGCAGCTTGATGAGAGTGTGCAGAAAGATGAGAATGCGGTTATGAGGTTTACGACTGAAAGCGGAAATGTCACAGAAGTAAAAGTGAAGGATGCTAAAATTGACACTACTACCGTAGCAGGTAAGTCATGCTATGTATTTTCATGTAATATGCCGGCAAAAGAAATGAATGATACGATTAGCGGACAGATCATCCTTTCGGACGGCTCGGCAAGTAAAGCGTTTAGTTGTACGGTAAAGCAGTATGCGGATGCGATTATTAAAAATACTGAAAATAAGGAGGCCTACACAAAGGCGAAGGATGTTATTACATCAATGCTGGTATATGGCAGTTATGCCCAGATTTATTTTGAACATAATACAGATAAACTGGCATTTGAATTAAGTGGTTCTTCTGAAAAAGAAGAAGTTGAGGCAGTATCAGCAGGAGATTTAATCAAGTATTCAGAAAGTTCGTTGACTGTTGAAAATACTGACAATGTGACTCTTACAGGCGCTAATTTGTCATTGTTGTCAAATACAACTTTGAGATTGTTCTTCAAAGTTAAGGATGGTTCGACTCCAAAGTTCTTATATGACTCGAATGAATTGACAGTTCATAAGATGAGTGGATACAGTTATATCGAGATTACCGGAATTAAGGCACATCAGTTGAATACAACATTTACGATCACTGTTGTGGACGGTTCTGTAAGCAAGTCAGTGCAGTATAATCCGATGACATATGGATACAATGTTCTTAGCAGGGCAGAATCAGAGGTCCGTACACCAGAATTGAAAAATCTGATGAAAGCAATGTATATCTATAATGCGAAAGCGATAGATTATAATAAATAAATGATAAAAAGGAGAAAAATGATGAAAGAAGTATATGAAAATGCAGTATTAGAAATAGTTCTTTTTGAGACAGAA
>CACYDA010000264.1 GCA_902773095.1 uncultured Lachnospiraceae bacterium
CCTTTATAAGGAATTACTTCGAGCAACCTTTCCCCCTCAAGAGCTCGAAATGCTTCGCGCACAGGCGTTTGGCTGACTGAAAACATAGCCGATATTTCCGCTATCGTAACGTGTTGACCTTCAGATAGCTGTCCAGATATAATCTCTTCACGTAATAATTCAGTAATCTTTGCCGATGTAGTAGTATCATTCGATATAGTCGCCATGAGACACCCCCCTTGTATATATTATATATAATTTAATAGAATTGTAAAGCTTTAATTGTCTTTTTAGTGATTTTTTTATCCATAAACTTAATGTTTGCAAAATCGTCTCTTGAAATTATATCAAATCATCAAAAAAAGCACTCCCTTAGTATTGACTAAAACGATGCAAAGCGTATATTATAGTCATAAAGGTACTTTTTTGAGGAGGCGAGCAATTATGAAAATAACCCATCTAGAGTTATATCATGTTGCACCACGCTGGCTGTTTTTAAAAATTGAAACAGACGAGGGAATATGTGGCTGGGGTGAACCTGTTCTTGAAGGACATGCTCATACAGTAGAAGCTGCAGTCCGAGAATTGGAGAGTTTTCTTTTAGGTCAAGACCCTCGCAGAATAGAATCATTATGGCAAATCATGTATAGAGGCGCTTATTATCGAGGTGGCCCTGTACAAATGAGTGCAATCAGTGGAATAGAACAGGCCTTATGGGATATTAAAGGAAAGTATTATCATTTGCCTGTGTATGAAATGCTCGGCGGTAAGTGCCGCGACAGAATTCGCATGTATGGTCATCTCAAGCCCACGGCACTTGCAGGAGATTTTTCAATTGCTGCTATGCAGCAGATTGCTGAGCAAAGATTACAGGAAGGATTTTCAATTGTAAAGTATTCCATAATTCCACCAATTCTTCCGATAGACCATCTTTCTGCTGTAGATAAAGTGGTCGAACGATTTGCCGCCATTCGAGACATCGTTGGTCGTAGTATTGATATTGCTGTAGATTTTCACGGAAGAGTAAGTCCCGCCATGGCTAAGCAACTATGTAGAGCTTTAGAGCCATATCATCCTTATTTCATCGAGGAGCCTTGTCTTCCTGAAAATCCAGATGTATTAATTGATATAGCTAAAGCAACCATAATTCCTATCGCTACCGGTGAAAGACTTACTACACGTTGGGAGTTTAGAGCTTTATTAGAGAGTAAAGCAATATCAGTATTTCAACCGGATGTATGCCACGCCGGAGGCATCATGGAAACAAAGAAAATAGCATCCATGGCAGAAATGAATTATGCAAGCCTGGCACCGCATAATCCCTTGGGGCCAATTTCTCTGGCCGCCTGCCTACAAGTCGATGCATGCTGCCCGAATGCACTCATACAAGAGCATCCGGGAATGCCAAATCATCTTGATTTGGGCGTCGATCTTCTCAAAAAACCATTTGTTATCGAAAATGGAGAGATTGAGATTCCAGAAGGTGATGGCTTAGGAATTGAAATTGATGAGGATTTACTCCAGAAGCATTTGTACGATGGGAACTGGAAAAACCCTACAATTATTTTAGCTGATGGGAGTCTCGCTGACTGGTAAAACAAGCCTCTGATTCAAATTGTTCAAAGAAACACATAATTATTGAATAAAAAAGGTATATTCCAGCATACAACTACGGTGGCTGCAAAACAGATAATTATCGGCCCTTGATATAATATTGCCCGCGCTTTGGCGGCGCGGGCGGTGTATGTATGAGGAAGCGTGCTAATGGCGAAAGATCAATCAGAAAAAGAAGCAATGGTACCTGGGAAGCAAGAGTCACTGTTGGGGTAAATTCTGAAACCGGGAAGATGATCGGCAAGAGTGTGTACGGCAGAACACAGAAGGAAGTCAGGGAAAAGCTGAACGCACTTCAAGCAGCAGAGCAGCAGGCGGTCAATCCGCCTGCTGCTGGTCCCGGGCTAATCACAGACGCCGCCAGTGAGCCAGAACAAAAAGAAATGACCGTCGGTGAATGGCTGGACACTTGGCTGAAGGAATACCTGGCGGATGTAAAGCAGGGGACAAGCATTCATTATGAATCGGTTGTCCGGCTGCTTCTGAAACCGGCGCTTGGAGATATACCTCTCAGTCAGTTGCGTACCCCCATGGTA